>JANOXY010000187.1:0-3200 GCA_031418675.1 Pseudomonadota bacterium | reverse complement strand
CCGCAAGCGCGCAGCCCTTGCCATCGGCGCAGGACAACCTGGCGCGTTATGAGCGCCATGGTGCGCGCCTCGAGCTGCACCACGAGCCGCGTCGGGCACCGCAGCTGGTCGCTCTCGAAAACGAGAGCGAGCGCCTGCAGGCAGCTGTGCAGGCTGCGCTGGCACGCAAGCGCGAGCGCAACCCGCCTTGAACAAAGCCAATAAGGCGGAATTTTTTCGGCGTCTGGCGCAACACGATCCCGCACCGACCACCGAGCTGCACTATGCCTCGACCTTTCAGTTGCTCATCGCCGTGATCCTTTCGGCGCAGGCCACCGACGTCAGCGTGAACAAGGCCACCGCCACGCTTTACCAGGTCGCACCGGATCCAGCTTCCCTGTTGGCTTTGGGCGTGGCGGGTCTGAAGACCCACATTCGAAATATCGGTCTGTTCAATACCAAGGCCGAGAATGTGATTAAAACCTGTCGCATTCTGCTCGAGAATCATGGTGGCGAAACACCGCGCGAGCGTAGCGCCCTGGAGGCCTTGCCTGGGGTCGGGCGTAAAACCGCCAACGTGGTATTGAACACCGCCTTTGGCGAGCCGACGATCGCCGTCGACACGCATATTTTCCGCGTCGGCAATCGCACGCGCCTGGCGCCGGGTAAAACACCGCTGGCGGTGGAAAAGGCCTTGCTGCGGGCCGTGCCCCGTGAATTCCAGCAGCATGCCCATCATTGGCTGATTCTGCATGGCCGCTACGTGTGCACGGCGCGCAATCCCCATTGCGCGCAATGTGTGGTGGCTGATCTATGCGAGTGGCGCGATAAGCAGCGTTACCTCGGAGATTGATTGGCCCAGGGCTGGCCTGCGCTGTTAGAGTGCCCGCTATGTTCGTTGAATCTCGTGACCAGTCGCGGCAGTTTTTTTTTACGGTGTGGGAAAAACTGTCCCGCAGTGAAGCGCTGTCACCGCTCGAGGCCGTCATCGCCGGCGTGATCCGTGCGCACCCCGAATACCACCGCGTGCTCGGCCAGGGGCAAGGTGCATTGGCTCAGGATTTTGGCGCGGGTGAGACCAACCCCTTCCTGCACATGGGCCTGCACGTCGCCCTCATCGAACAACTGCAAACCGACCGACCGGCGGGCATCATGGCCCTGTATCGCCAGTTGCTGGTGCAGGACGGCCATGATGTGCACGGTCTCGAGCATCGTCTGATGGAGATCCTGGCGGCCGTGTTGTGGGCAGCCAACGAGCGTGGCGTCATGCCCGACGAGCAGGACTATCTGGCAAGGGCGCGGGCATTGCTGCGATGAGTGAAGGCGCGCCAACCGTGTTACGCGGCGTGCCCGATCAGACTGCCCATTTTCTCGCCGAACTTACCCAGGACTTCGCCAGCTCATTGGATATCGGTGAGACCCTCAAGCACGCGATAGACCGTTTCATGATCTATCTCGACGCCGAGGCTGCTTCCATTTTTTTGCTCGAAGACGACGGCAGCGCGGTGATCTGCCACGGGTGCGCCGGGCCGGTCGACATCCGCGGCCTGCGCCTCATGCCCGGACAAGGTATCGTCGGGCAGACCATCGCACACAACGTCGCGAACATCGTGCGCGATGTCAGCCGCGATCCGAGCTTCGCGGCGAAGGTGGACGCCGAGTCGGGTTTTGTGACTCGTTCTATCCTGTGTGTGCCGCTTGCGGTACGTGGTCGCTGTCTGGGTGCCCTTGAACTGCTGAACAAGCGTGGTGGTGATGGTTTGTTTGCAGTCAATGACCTGCAGCTGGCAAATATAGTCGGCGCCGCGGCTGCACTCGCCATTCATAACGCCCGCATGGCGGTTGCGCTGGTCGAGCAGGAGCGCGTGCGCAAGGAACTTGAGTTGGCGCGCCACATTCAAGAAAGTCTGCTGCCTGAACGCGAGGGCCGTCAGTTCGCCATCCACGGTGTCAACATCTCGGCGCGCGAGGTGTCCGGGGATTTTTACGACTTCATGCCGCTGGCCGACGGGCGTATTTATTTCGCGCTGGCCGACGTCTCGGGCAAGGGGCTGAACGCCGCGCTGCTGATGGCCAAAACCACCAGTCTGCTGCGCTGCCTGGCTAAAACCGCGCACGATGTCAGCGTGCTGTTGCGACAGGTCAATGAGGAGCTGTGCGAGAAAGCGACCCTTGGCATGTTTGTGACCCTGGTTGCGGGCTACCTCGATCCGCGTAACGGCCAAATCGAGCTTGCCAACGCCGGGCACCATCCAGCCTTGCTGCGGCTGGCCGACGGTCGCTTTATTGATTTCCCCGCCCAAGCGCCGCCCTTGGGGGTGTTGACGGACATGCACTTCCCTGCTGAACAAATCGAACTGCAAGATGGGGTGCTCTACCTCTATACCGATGGCATCAGTGAAAGCACGCAAGGTACGCAGCCCGAACTCGGCGCGCAGGGCCTGCAGCGCCTGATTCACGCCGCCAGTGGCGAGGCCGCAGACGAGCGCTTGGGTGCCATCGTGTCGGCGTGGCGTGCGGCGGGTTTCCAAACCCATGACGACATCACCCTCATGCTGGTTGAAATGCCGAGGGTAGAAGCGGGCCGCGGGCCGGCTGTCTCAGCCCTGCGTTTTGCTGCCAATGCCGGTGAGCTCAAGCGCGTAAGAGAATATGTGGCGCAGACAACGGGCCAGTTTGGCTTGCCGAGCAAACTCGTCAATGACCTGGTGATCGCAGTCAACGAGGCTTGCATGAATGTGATTGAGCATGCCTACAAAGGCGACAGCGCCGGTGAAATCGTGCTGGAAATCCACCACCACCGAGATCACATCGAGATCGTTTTGACAGACTTTGCGCCGCCGGTCGATATCAAAACCATACGCGCGCGCAAGCTCGAGGAGCTGCGTCCCGGCGGCTTAGGTACCCATTTCATGGCAGAACTGATGGACAGCTGTGTTTATGCCCACACGCTCGACCGTCCGGGCAACGTCCTGCGTATGATTAAACGTCTGGATTGCTGAAGCGCGGGCAATGGGCGTGCACTACCTTGCGCTTATGGATTCTTATCAACCTAACCAGGACGCCTGACCCATGCTCTATACCGTTGCGCAGCAGAGTGGTTACGACATCGTGCGTTTGAGCGGCGACATCGATTTGTCCTGCTCGCCCCAGGCGCGCAAGATCATCCTGGCCAGTTTGAGTCACGGCCATCACACCTTGGTGGACCTCAGCGCGGTGTC
>JANOXY010000186.1:0-11293 GCA_031418675.1 Pseudomonadota bacterium | reverse complement strand
GGACAGCGGTCCATACGCACGCGCCGGCTCGTTAAAAAGCCCCACTATTCGCCTCAAATGCGCGCGCATCTGTCCTCACTGTCTCACCGCCTCGCAACGATTCCCTAAGTCCGACAGGCTCCTAGCGCGCCAAGCGCTGCTCAAAGTATTCAATCGTCTGTATCAGCCCCTCCCGCAGTTTGATACTCGGCGTCCAATCCAGATGGGTTCGTGCGCGGCTAATGTCGGGCTGGCGCTGACGCGGATCGTCGGTTGGCAGCGGGCTGAAGCTCAGCTTGCTGCGTGCGCCCGTCATCTCGATCACCAGCTCTGCGAGTTGACGAATCGTGAACTCATCGGGATTACCCAGATTGATGGGGCCGGTGACGTCTGCTGGACTGCCCATGAGTTTTATGAGGCCCGCAATCAAATCCGACACATAACAGAACGAACGGGTCTGGGAACCATCACCGTAGAGTGTGATGTCCTGGCCTTGCAGCGCCTGCACGATGAAATTTGATACCACGCGGCCATCGTTGGGGTGCATGCGCGGACCATAGGTGTTGAAGATGCGTGCGACCTTGATCTCTAGGCCGTGCTGGCGGTGGTAATCAAAAAACAGGGTTTCTGCGCAGCGTTTGCCTTCGTCATAACAGGCACGCGGACCGATGGGATTGGTATGTCCCCAATAGTCCTCGGTCTGGGGATGGATTTCGGGGTCGCCATATACCTCGCTGGTGGAGGCCTGCAGGATCCGCGCTTTGATGCGTTTGGCCAGCCCCAGCATGTTGATCGCGCCATGTACGCTGGTCTTGGTGGTTTGCACCGGGTCGAACTGGTAGTGGATGGGCGAGGCCGGACAGGCGAGGTTGTAGATCTCGTCGGCCTCGATGTAGAGCGGAAAGGTCACGTCGTGACGCAGCAGCTCAAACATCGGGTTGTCGAGCAGATGCACGACGTTGTCCTTGGCGCCGGTATAAAAATTGTCCACACACAGCACATCGTCGCCGCGCGCCAGCAGCGCCTCGCACAGATGGGAACCCAGAAAGCCGGCGCCGCCCGTCACCAGAATGCGCCGTCGTGTTGCTGGGCCGCGGGTTGAAATGTGCATGGTCAGGACTCCTTGATTTGGTCACGGGCGAGGCGCGCGGGCGATTGTGCCACGGCCGCCGCGGCCACCGTGGGCCGGTGGCACGGGCTTTGCTGATATCGGCCTGAGTCCAGCTCGGCCACAGCCGCCACGGAGAGAAAATGCCCGCTATCGACGCCCTGCCCGCGACCCCCGTCGACTCACGCCCTGGTGGCCCGATGTCGGCCACGAGCGAGAATTCTGCGGAATCCGACACCCACGCAAGCGATGCCTTCATCGCTGCGCTACTGGCGCAAAACGTGGCAGCGGCCGCCACGGGGGAGCTGCCACAGGCGCCCACACCAGCGCTCGCAACGACCACCGGTGGTCAAGAATTGCCAGTTTTGCGGCCGACGATTGCCGCTCAGGCGGGGTTGCGGCGAGCCGCCAGCAGTCAAACCGTTGGCAGCGACTTGCCGCCGCCGGCTGCTGGTGTGACGGGTGCCGAGGAAGACTTCGCGTCCGCTTTTGCCACGCTGCAGGACAAAGTCACCGGCGCGACCGCTGCCGAACTCCTCGCGCCGATTGGAACTGACACTGTTCACAACGGTGGCACCTCGATGCTGTTCTCCGACGGGGTCAGCGCTGGGAGCGGCGCCAATGCGCTCGAGGTAATGACTGCGGTACACAACGTGCGTGGCCAGGAATCCGTGACCAGCAGCCCAGCTTATGCTGCTAAACCAGCGCCACTACCCATCGAGCAGCCCGCCTTGTTTGCCGAGCGGCTCAATCAACATATCAGTGTGATGTTGGGCGAAGGGGTACAAAGCGCCCAGATAGCAGTCAGCCCAGCTGATCTGGGGCCGGTTGAAGTCAGGGTCACCATGGTGGGTGACGAAGCCAAGATTCAGATGGTGGCAAGCCACGCCACCACGCGTGAAGCTTTGCACGACGCACTGCCACGCCTGCGCGCCTCGTTTGCTGAGGCCGGTTTGTCCCTGGCCCAGGCCGGTGTTTTCGCGCAGATGCCAGAACGGCAGTCCGCCCAAGGCGCATTCGACGCCCGTCCTGCCCACGGCGAAGGGGATTTCGAGCAGGCGCCGCTGGCCACCATCAGCCCTATCCGTACGCTGCGTATCGGTTTGATCGATGCATTCGTTTGAGTTGCGCGCTGAGGTCCGTCAATAAGTTGTCAGCAAGCCCGTGGTGACACCTGCGATCGGCGCCATAAACACGGGGACCGGGTGGTCGGGAAGCGCCGCGCAATGCCAATTCCCGCTGCCGGCAATCGCGGCTGATTGCCAACCCGCGCGTCGCAGGTCATTGAGATCAGTCGCTTAGGGAATCAAGACCAGCCGATGCCGCGGTAATCGCTGGGGCGCGGCTCACATTTCGTCAAGTGGCATGCCGATTGCACCAGGGTCCTTCGTAACCGAAGCCTGGAGCTCAAACATGTCGCAAGCAGCAGCAACGCAGGCCCCCGCCGGTGGCAACAAAAAACTCATCATCATCGCCGCCGCCGTGGTGCTGTTGGCAGCCATCGGTGGTGGCGTGGCCGTCATGCTCAAAGGTGGCGACAAAAAAGCCGAGGCCGAGCACGCCGAAGAAGTTGTCGTGCACGAGCCGGTCTATATCGATATCAAACCCGAGTTTGTCATCAACTTCAGCGACCGCGCCGGTCGTTCCAAATATTTGAAATGCGAATTGTCGGTGGTGACCAAGGAGCCTGAGATAGAAAAGGCTGTTGAGAAGCACATGCCGGCCATTCGCAATGCCCTGGTATTGCTGTTGAGTCGCCAGGTCTTTGAAGACCTGCAGCCCAATGAAGGCAAAGAAAAACTACGCGCCGATGCGCTGGCCGCGGTGCAGGGGGTGCTGCAAGCACAGTCCGGCAAACCCGGCATAGAAGATCTCTTTTTCTCCAACTTCGTAATGCATTGAGCAAACGCGCGTCACTTAGCGGATATCAGCGATGGCCAATTCCGATCTGCTTTCCCAGGATGAAATCGACGCGCTGCTGTCGGGGGTCGACAGCGGTGATGTTGAAACTGAGGTAGAAGCGGCAGCGCCGGCCGGTACGGCGCAGCAATACGACTTCACCACCCAGGACCGCATCGTACGCGGTCGTATGCCGACCCTTGAAATGGTTAACGAGCGCCTGGCGCGCAATCTGCGCCAGAGCTTGTTCGACATGCTGCGACGCTCGCCGGTGATCTCGCTGGAAGGCATTCAGCTTTCCAAGTTTGGGGAGTACGTGCATACGCTCTTGATGCCGTCGAATCTGAATATCATTCGCATGCGACCGCTGAAGGGCTCGGCCCTGATCGTGTGTAACCCCAAGCTGATCTTCTCCCTGGTCGATTGTTTTTTTGGCGGCGAAGGGCGCTTTTACAACAAGATCGAAGGTCGTGATTTCAGCACCACCGAGATGCGTATCGTCAAACGCTTTCTGGATATTGTGTTCGAGGGTCTCGAAGAGGCCTGGAACCCGGTCATGCCGGTCAAGTTCGAATACGTCAACTCCGAAGTCAATCCGCAATTTGCCAATATCGTGACACCGAGTGAAGTGGTGGTGGTGTCCACTTTCCATATCGATCTGGAATCGGGTTCAGGTTACATGCATGTGACCTTGCCCTATTCGATGATCGAACCCATCCGTGAGCTGCTCGATGCCGGCGTGCAGGGTGACGTGATGGAAAAAGACGAACGCTGGGCAGTCATTCTGCGCGAAGAAATCAAAACCGCCGAAGTTGCGTTGAACGCCACCCTGACACGTAAACGTGTCTCTCTGCGTGATGTCATGGACTTCAAAGTCGGCACCATCTTCCCCGTGGATTTGCCGCCGACCATTGTCGCCCGCGTCGAGGACGTGCCGGTGTTTCGCGGCGTGTATGGCGCCTCGCAAGGCAAGGCTGCCCTGAAAGTCATTGAGTCCATCCGCCACGGCGACCTGATGCCGCAGACCATTTCTCTTGGAGCACCCAAATGAGCGACGCCGCCCAGGACGATGTAGATGATGTATGGGGCGCCGCCCTCGCCGAACAGGGTGGGGTAATTACCGACGCACCACCAACGCCCGCGCCGATGCGTAATCTTGATGCAGATGCCGCAGCCGCCCATCTGCCACCGGGCAGCCTCGACAATATTCTTGAGATCCCGGTCATGCTGACGGTCGAGATCGGCAGTACCAAGGTGGCGATCCGCAACCTGCTGCAACTCAACCAAGGCTCTGTGGTGGAACTTGATCGCCTGGCCGGTGAACCGCTCGACGTATTGGTCAATGGCACCCTCATCGCCCATGGCGAAGTGGTGGTGGTGAACGAGAAGTTTGGCATTCGTCTGACTGATGTGATCAGCGCCCACGAGCGCGTGCGCAAACTGAGCTGAGTCAGGCTGTCGTGCACCAGGCCTTGCGCCCACCTATCTTGTTCGCACTGCTGTTGTTACCAGCGCTGTGTGCCGCCGGTCCAGCCGCGCCGGTAGCCGCAGGTCAGGCCCTGCAGGTCGTGCTGGGGCTGTGCCTGGTGTTGGGCATGATCGTCGCGGCGGCCTGGGCCGCGCGACGCTTGCAGGCGATCCGCCCGCAGGGCAGTGGGCATATCCGCATCATCGAAGGCATGGCCCTGGGTACCCGCGACAAGCTGTTGCTGGTGGAGGTCGATGGCGCTCGTGTATTACTCGGTTTGTCGGCGGGGCGCATCGTCACTCTGTACAGCTTTAACGGTGAAACAAGCCCAGGATTTGACGCGGCCCTGCGCGCGGCCGGCCACGCACTCACGGTTGAGACGTCCTGATGCGCGCCGTGACGCTGTTGCTCGCGCTGGTCATGCTTTCACCCGAAGTCCACGCCCAGGGTCTCGAAGCACTGTCGATGACAACGCAGGCCGATGGCAGCCAGACTTACACCCTGACCTTACAAGTCTTGCTGCTGATGACGGCATTGACGGTGCTGCCGGCCGTCATGCTCGCGATGACCTCCTTCACACGCATCATCATCGTGCTGGCCATTCTGCGCCAGGCGCTCGGTACAGCGCAGACACCATCAAATCAGATACTGGTTGCGCTCGCGCTGTTCATGACTTTTTTCATCATGTCGCCGGTCGCTGACAAGGTATATGTCGATGCGGTGCGGCCCTATCTGGACGAAAAACTCGACGTCAATACCGCCTTGGCGCGCGCCGCCGTGCCGGTGCGCGGGTTCATGTTCGAGCAAACGCGCGAAGCGGATATCACGCTATTTACCGAAATGGCTGGCCATGACGCCTTTAAAGATAAGGACTCACTACCATTCACGATTCTTGCACCTTCTTTTATCACCAGTGAATTAAAAACTGCATTTCAGATCGGATTTCTGATTTTCCTGCCCTTTCTCATCATCGATCTGGTGGTCGCGAGTGTGCTCATGTCGATGGGCATGATGATGCTCTCGCCGCTGATCATTTCGCTGCCTTTCAAGATCATGTTGTTTGTGCTGGTCGACGGCTGGGCCCTGATCGTCGGCACGCTCGCCGCCAGCTTCTACACCTGAACCCAAGGCACCGTCATGACCCCCGAGATCGTCATTTCGCTAGGCAATGAAGCGCTGCACGTAACCATTGTGCTGATGGCTGTGTTGTTGCTGCCGGCGCTGGCCGTAGGTCTGCTGGTGAGCTTGTTCCAGGCGGCGACGCAGATTAACGAAATGACGCTCAGCTTCATTCCGAAACTGCTGGTGACGGTGGGTGTGTTGGTGGTCGGTGGCTCCTACATCCTGGGCGCACTTACCGACTACACCGTGCGCTTGTTTCAGTCGATTCCCAGCCTCATCGGCTGACCGGGGTCACGGAGCGCGCCATGGGCAACATCTCCGTCTCGGAGGCGACCCTGACCGCGCTGATGGCGCAATGGTTGTGGCCTTTCCTGCGCATTGCCGGTTTTGTCATGGCCGCGCCGGTCATGGGTACTCGGGCGCTGCCCATGCGCGTGCGCGTTATCGTAGTGCTCGCCATCACCAGCGTGCTGGCGCCGGTGGTGGCGCCTGTTGTGCCTATCGAGCCACTCAGTGCTACGGGGCTGCTCACAATTTTTCAGCAGGTCATTATCGGCGCGACCATCGGCATGGTGGTGCGGTTGACCTTCATGGTGTTTGAGTTTGCCGGTCAGTTTGTGGCGCAGCAGACCGGTCTCGGATTTGCCGCCATGGTCGACCCGACCAGCGGCAGTCAGGTACCAGTGCTCGCGCACCTGTATGTCATCCTCGCCAGCCTCATATTTTTTGTCTCCGACGCGCACCTGGTCTTGCTCAAACTACTGGGTGACAGTTTCACGCTGTTGCCCATCGGACCCATCGGCCTGAGCAGCGCGGGCGCCGACATCATCGTCGACTGGAGTGGCACGCTGTTCGCGACGGCCTTGCTGTTGTCGCTGCCGGTGGTCATTGCGCTGCTGGCGATCAATCTTGCCTTTGGCGTGATGACCCGCGCCGCACCGCAGCTGAACATCATCACCATCGGTTTTCCAGTCACTATTCTGGCCGGCATCATGATCGTCAGCCTGACGCTGGACGATCTGCGTACAACCAGCCTTGGTCTGTTTGATGCGGCCTATGTTGTGGTGCGCAGCGTGCTCGAGGCCCGCTGATCATGGCCGAGACGGAAGACGGGCAAGAACGCTCACAAGAGGCTACCGAGAAGCGCCGCGGCGAGGCCCGCGAAAAGGGCCAGATCGCGCGCTCGCGGGAGCTGACCACGGTCTTTGTGTTATTCGGTGGCGCGATGGCGTTGCAAATCGGCGGCGCCGATCTGATGCACAACATGGCAGCGGTCATGCGCGGCAGCCTGCGTTTGTCGCACGCCGAAATTTTCTCCGGCAATCTGCTGCCTGCACGTCTGATCGATACGATCCTTGCGGGTCTGTACGCGGTTACGCCGATGTTTGTTGCCGGTGCTTTGGTTGCCGTGCTGGGGCCACTGGCCTTGGGCGGTTGGAATTTTTCAATCGATGCCCTTGCACCCAAATTCTCAAGACTTGACCCATGGGCCGGTTTGAAACGTGTGCTGGGCCCCCATGGTGTGATGGAGATGCTGAAGGCCGCGGCCAAATTCGGCTTGATCCTGGCCTTTGCGACCATCGCAGTGCAGGCCAAAATTCCGAGCCTGCTGGCTCTGAGTCACGGCAATCTGGCGGATGGGCTGGGCGCCAGCGCCGATGCGGTGTTCAGCATTTTTCTGATCTGTTGCTCAGCGACGATAGTCATCGCCTTCATCGACGTTCCTTTGCAGCTCTGGCAGCACGCCAAACAACTGCGTATGTCGCAACAGGAAGTGCGCGATGAAATGAAAGAGACCGATGGCTCACCCGAAATGAAGAGTCGCATTCGGGCCATGCAACAGGAAGCGTCGCGCCGACGCATGATGGCGGAAGTGCCCAAGGCCGATGTCATCATCACCAATCCGCAGCACTACGCGGTGGCACTGAAATTCAAGCCGGACTCCATGCGTGCACCGATTGTCGTAGCCAAGGGCGCCGATCTGGTCGCAAAAAGCATCCGCGAGCTGGCCGCCAGCCACGGCATCACGGTGATGTGTGCACCACCCCTGGCGCGTGCGATCTATCACACCACCAAACTCAATCGCGAGATCCCAGCTGGACTGTACGTCGCCGTCGCGCGCGTGCTGGCCTATGTGTTCCAGCTGCGCGCCGGTGACGTGGTGCCGACGCCACCGGTGGATCTCCCGATTCCCGATGACATGCACTACTGAGTAAAAACCATGGCCGCCTTGACCGCCGCAAACGGCACCAACCTTTTTGGCAACCTGCAGCGCTGGGGCGTAGGTGCGCCAGTCCTGCTGATCGCCATCCTGGCAATGATGATCATTCCCTTGCCACCCTTGCTGCTGGATATTCTGTTTACGTTCAACATCTCGCTTGCGCTGGTCGTACTGCTGGCCAGTGTTTATGCTAAACGCCCGCTTGATTTCGCCTCGTTTCCGACCCTGCTTTTGATCGCGACCCTGCTGCGCCTGGCGCTCAATATTGCCTCGACGCGCGTGGTCCTGCTGCACGGCCACAGTGGCACTGAGGCGGCCGGCAAGGTCATCAAGGCGTTCGGCGATTTTGTCGTGGGTGGTAATTTCGCCGTAGGCTTCGTGGTGTTTGCGATTCTGGTGATCATCAACTTTGTGGTGGTGACCAAGGGTGCCGGCCGCATTTCGGAAGTGAGCGCGCGGTTCACCCTGGATGCCATGCCCGGCAAACAAATGGCTATCGACGCCGACCTCAACGCAGGACTGATTGGCCAGGACGAAGCGCGCACGCGCCGTCGCGAAGTATCCGGCGAAGCGGATTTCTACGGTGCGATGGACGGCGCCAGCAAGTTTGTGCGCGGTGATGCCATCGCCGGCATCCTCATTCTGTTCATCAATCTGATCGGTGGTCTGGTCATTGGCGCGGTGCAATTCCACATGCCGATCGCGGAAGCGGCCAAGGTGTTTACGCTGCTGACCATCGGTGATGGTCTAGTCGCGCAAATTCCGGCCCTGTTGCTGGCGACCGCGGCGGCCTTCATGGTGACCCGCACCTCGACTGCCAGCGACATGGGCGAGCAGATCGTCTCGCAGCTGTTTGCCAATCCCAAAAGCCTGATTGTCACCGGTGGCATCCTGATCGGTATGGGTGTGATCCCGGGCATGCCCAATTTCGCCTTTCTTTCCATGGGTAGCGTGGCAGTGAGCTGCGCCTGGTGGATGAATGAACGGCTCAAGACCCGGCAGGCCGAAGCTAATGATCTGCCTCCGCCACCACCACCGGCCGAAAACGCGGAACTTTCCTGGGACGACGTGTTGCCAACCGATGCGATTGGTCTGGAGGTTGGCTATCGGCTGATCCCGATGGTCGATCGCAATCAGAACGGCCAGTTATTGGGACGCTTGCGCGGTGTAAGAAAAAAGCTCTCCCAGGAACTGGGTTTCCTGGTGCCGGCAGTACACATCCGCGACAACCTCGATCTCGAGCCCAACCAATATCGACTCACCGTCCATGGCGCAATCATCGGCCAGTCGGCGGTGTATACCGACAAAGAAATGGCGATCAATCCCGGACAGGTTTATGGCCAGTTGCGCGGCACCGTCACGCGCGATCCGGTATTTGATTTGGAGGCAGTGTGGATTGGTGCCGATCAACGCGAGCAGGCACAGTCGCTGGGTTATACGGTGGTGGATGCCAGCACCGTGATCGCTACCCACCTCAGCCAAATCGTGCAGGACAACGCGCAGTCGCTGCTGGGCCACGAAGAAGCACAAAAGCTGCTCGACGGTTTGAAGAAAACCAATCAGCGCCTGGTGGAGGACCTGGTGCCAAAACTGTTACCGCTGTCGATACTGGTCAAAGTGCTGCAGAACCTGTTGGCCGAACACATTCCTGTGCGTGACATCCGCACGGTGCTGGAAGTGTTGGCAGAGTTCGGACCGCGCAGTCAGGACAGCAATTTCCTCACCACCCAGGTGCGTGCTGCGCTCGGTCGATTGATCGTGCAACAGATCAACGGCTCCAATCCTGAGCTGCCGGTGATCACGCTGGACTTCTCGTTGGAACGCATATTGCAACAATCCATGGAAACCATGCAGGGCTCCGCCATGTCACTTGAACCGAATCTCGCTAACCGCATGTTGATGTCCTTGCGCGATGTGCATACCCAGCGCGAAGCATCCGGCCAACCCAGTGTTTTGTTAGTCGCTGACGGCTTGCGCGAGTTCCTGGCGCGCTTTGCGCGGCCGGCACTGAAAGGTTTGCATGTGTTGGGCTTCAACGAAGTGCCGAGTGATACCCAGATCCGCATCGTCGCCACCGTGGGTGACTCCCTGAACAAGCACTAAACGTCAAACAACTGGCGCCACGTGACAAAAGAAGCGACTCAATCATGACACCCACAACAATAACGAGAGGCTGCCGAGAATGAAGGTCAAGCGCTATTTCGCGGCCAACATGCGTTCGGCACTGGACATGATCAAACAGGAGCAAGGTCCGGATGTACTGATCCTGTCCAATCGTAAAGTGGACGGTGGTGTTGAACTGATTACCGCCGATCAGTTGACCGAACAGGAATCGGAGCGCTTGGCCGGACAACAATTGCCTAAGCGCCGGCCGGATGCTGCCGCCGCGCCGGCGCCAGGCCCTACACCGGCGACCAAACCGGCCACCCGTATCGCGCAGACGGTGGCTGCTCTCGATCCCCACGAACTGCTGTGGACCGACGCCAACGTGGTGTCGCAGATGCGTGACGAACTGAACAACTTGAAGGGCTTGTTGGAATCTCAGCTATCGGGGTTGGCGTGGTCGGACTTCGGTTCGCGTCATCCCTTGCGCGCGCGCCTGGTGCGGGTGCTGGGCCAGGTTGGATTCTGCCCGGAGCTGGCACGGCAGGTGGTGGAGAAGGTGCCGGACGATCTCGATTATCGCGCCGGCTGGCATCGGGCGCTGGCGCTGGTGGTGATGCGCATGCAGACCCGTGACGACCCCATCCTGCGCCACGCCGGGCGCGTGGCTTTGTTGGGGCCAACCGGGGTCGGCAAGAGCACGGTGATCAGCAAGCTGGCCGCGCGTTACGCGCTCAAGTGTGGGCCTGAGCAAGTGGGCATCGTGTCGATGGACGATCGTCGCCTCGGTGCCCATCAGCAGATGAAAGCGTTTGGTCGTCTGATCGGCGTCGCGGTGCATGTCGCACGGGACGCCAGCGAACTTAGCCAAGCTTGTGAGGAGCTCAAGGGTCGCGCGCTGGTATTGATCGACACCCCCGGTGCCGCGCCGCAGGACAGCCGTTATCAGCAGCTGGCCCAGAGTTTGATCGATCTCGACGCTGACATCGATTGTTACACGGTGTTGTCGGCGACCACAGACTATTTGGCGGCCACTAAGCTGCTGCGGGTGAATGCCGCCCTCACACCGGCCGGCTGCATTGTGACCAAGCTGGACGAAGCCGCCACGCTTGGGCCTTCGTTGTCGGCCATCATCGAAGCCGGACTACCCATCGCTTACACCAGCGCAGGTCAGCGTGTGCCCGACGATCTCGAAACGCTGACGGCGCGAGGACTGATCGAACGGGCGGTGGAACTCGCCAAGAGTGCGCCCGCACCGCGTGATGCCGGTGCCGTCGAGCGGGCGTTTTCGGCATGAGCGCGCACTACGATCAAGGTCGCGGTTTGCAACCCACACGGGTGGTGGCGGTGACCAGTGGCAAGGGTGGCGTCGGCAAGACCTTCCTGTCGGCCA
>JANOXY010000185.1:0-4042 GCA_031418675.1 Pseudomonadota bacterium | reverse complement strand
CTATCGGCGGCGCGGGGCCGCTTTTTAACTAGCTGCCCCTATCACCGCGCCCTCAACGCTCCAATAGCCGCGGCATCAACTCAACCAAATTGCAGGGGCGCGTGCGAAAATCGAGCTGGTGCACAATCAAGGCATCCCATCCCAATCGACAGGCCCCACCTGAGCCTGGCAAGCAAAAGATATACGTTGCATTGGCCACACCGGCGACAGCGCGGGATTGCAGGGTGGAAGTTTTAATATCGTCGTATGACAGTACGCGGAACATTTCACCAAAGCCGTCGAGCGTCTTGTCGAACAGCGGCGCGACCGCCTCGGGTGTGCCATCACGGCCAGTCACACCGGTGCCACCCGTGGTCAACACCACATTCACCCGACTATCGGCAATCCACGACGAGACCAATGCGCGAATGGCATAAATGTCATCGCGACAGATGCGTTTTCCCCAGACCCGATGGCCGGCGGCGAGCACCCGCTCACAGAGCAGCTTGCCAGATGTGTCGGTGTCTTCCGTACGCGTATCTGAAATAGTGAGTACAGCGATATCGAGTGGCATGAATTGGCGTTCGGTGGTCACAACTATCGACCTGCGGTAGTGTTAAGAACAATAGTTTTAGCGCCCTGAGGCATCGCCCCATCATGCACGGCCATTCCAATCCAGACAACGATGATGAGCCGGCAATAGCGGCGAGTGGTCCTGTTGGGCAACGTATCGACCGCTGGTTGTGCAATGTGCGGTTTTTTAAGACCCGTGGGCTGGCGGTCGAGGCCATCGACAATGGCCGTGTTGAAATCAACGGCGTGCGCGCCAAGGCTGCCAAGCCGGTCAAACCCGGTGACTACGTCCGCGTGCAACGCCCACCCTACACCCACGATATCGAAGTACTGGGCATGGCGGCGCAGCGTATTGGCGCGGCCGCCGCACAAATGCTTTATCGCGAAACCGAAGCCAGCCGCGTCGCCCGCGAAGCCTTGCGCGAGCGCCAGGTCTTGAGCGCCGTGCGGGAAGACCCGCGCGAAGGCAAGCTCGGGAAGCACCAGCGTCGCGAGCGCGAACGCCTCAAACGCGCTTACGAATGAGCACCACACAGGACGCTACCCAGCCATGAATGCCCCGATGACCAGCGCCGACCTCGCGCGCGCCGGCGACGTCCACCGGCGGCTCGCCGCCGCCTTGAACGCTATCGTGACCGGTCAGCAACGGGTGGTACGTCATCTGCTGAGCGCTTTTTTGAGCGGCGGACACGTCTTGCTGGAGGACTACCCGGGGACGGGTAAGACCACGCTGGCCAAAGCGCTCGCACGGGCCGTGGGCGCGCAATTCCAACGCATTCAGTTCACCCCTGATCTGTTGCCGACCGATCTGCTGGGTGCGTCAATCTACAACCAGCGCAGCCAGGAGTTCGTCATTCACAAGGGCCCGATATTCACCAACATCCTGCTTGCCGACGAAATCAACCGCGCGTCGCCGCGCACCCAGTCAGCGCTGCTCGAAGCCATGGGCGAAAGCCAGGTGAGCCTGGAAGGCCAGTATTTCACGCTCGCCCGCCCCTATTTCGTGATCGCTACCCAGAATCCGATCGAGTTCCATGGCACTTATCCGCTGCCCGAAGCGCAAATGGATCGCTTCGCGCTACGTCTGGCCCTGGGCTACGTGTCAATCGAAGATGAAGTAGCGATTATTGCCCACGACAGCAGCATGCAGCTTGCCGACATGGTTACGCCAGTAGCCTCTATCGACGAAGTGCTGACCTTTCAGAAAGCGGCTAGCGCGGTACCGATCAGCGCCGAACTCAGCCACTACCTGGTTAGTCTGGTGGCTGCCACCCGCCAGTTACCGGCCTTGGAACTGGGCGCCAGTCCGCGGGCTTCGATAGCACTTTTGAAATGTGCGCAGGCGCTCGCGCTGTGCGACGGTCTGGATTTTGTCACGCCCGATCTGATTCAGGAACTTGCGCCGCTGGTGCTGTGCCATCGACTGTCGGTGCGCCCCGAAGCGCGCTTTAGCGGCGCCAGTGCCGCGACCTGTGTTGCACAAGTGCTCGAGGCGACCCCAGTACCGCGCTGAGCTGAGCACTGATCGATGCCGCCGCGTTTTATGTTCCGTCTCTTTCCCCTCGCCGCCCGCGGCAGCCGCTGGTTGGATCAACGCTTCACACGCGGTGGACGACTGCTGCTGGGCGTGCTGGTGAGCGGTGCCATACTCGGCATCGATATCAGCCAGACTCTCGCTTACCAGCTCGCCGCGCTGGCGTTTTCGCTACTCGCCACCAGCTTTGTGCTGACGTTGCGCTGGCGACCGCACATCGAAGTGCGACGGGTGCTGCCAACCATGATCACTGCCGGCCTTGGCACTCACTACTGGCTGGAAATCACCAATCACGGCCAACGTCTCGAAAACGAGTTGCTGCTGCAAGACCAGCTCCACGAGCCACCGCTCACCTTGCCGCAGTTCAAAGCGTTACGCGATAGCGAGCAAACCTACGGTGCCAACAACTGGTTCGACAGGGCGATCGGTTTTCCGCGCTGGGTAACGCTACGGCGAAACCGGCGCGGCGCGGAACTCGCACTGACGCGGCTGCCAAGCATCCCGCCCGGTGCCACGGTGCGGGTCAAACTGGAAATCACCGCATTACGCCGTGGCTGGCTGCGATTTGTCGGCCTGCGGGTGTTTTGTCCTGATGCACTGGGATTGTGCCGCGCGCGTCGCGCCATCGTACTGGCTGACAAGCTTCTTGCGCTGCCGCGCCGTCATTCCATGCCGTGCTTGCGCCTGACATCCGAGCGGCGTTACCAGGCGGGCGGCATCAGTTTGGCCCACGCCGTTGGCGATTCGCAGGAGTTCGCCGCGCTGCGCGACTATCGACCTGGCGATCCCCGTCGCCATATCCATTGGCGCAGTTTTGCCAAGACCGGTGCGCTGATCGTCAAACAGTATCAGGACGAGTATTTTGATCGTCACGCACTGGTGATCGACACCCACCTGTCCGACTCGCCGACCTGCTTTGAGGCTGTTGTCGAAGTCGCGGCGTCCATCGTGGCCGGCACGCGGCCACGCGACTCAATACTGGACCTCATCATCGCCGGCAACGACGTGCTCGAACTCTCGGCCGGACGTGGACTGGGTGATGGGCAGCGGGCACTAACCTATCTGGCCGAGATCAGTGCGGCGACGGGCGATGATTTCTCGCAGGTGGCGGCACTTATGCGCGATCGAATCGGTCGTCTGGCGAGCGTAATTTTAGTACTAGGCCGGCTTGATCCCGTGCGTCGGGCGCTCGTGGCAGAGCTGCGGGCCCACGATCTACCGACCCTATGTTTGTACGTCAGCAACAACCGGCACGCCACCGCCAGAGACACCGACGAACAAGGCATGCACTGTCTGCGCGTCGCGCATCTCGCCGCCGACCTGGCGGGCCTTGAAGGCGCGACGTGAACACCACAATCTCGGACCTTACGCCGCTACCGCGGTTGTGGCTGGCGCTGGCGCTGCTTGGATGGGGCGTGCTGACCGACAACCTCAGCGGTGCTGTTGTTATGGCCCTGCTCATCGAGGGCATTACTGCCGCGCCGATCAAATGGGCCTTGAACGAACGGGACTTTCATCGGGCAGCGGACCTCACCAGCGTGATTTTCGCACTCATCACCGTCGTGCAGTTTTCCCGCTACGGCGTGCATGGCATTTACCAGATCCTGAAAGTGGCGCCCTACACCTTTTTCCCCCTGGCGTTGGTGCAACGCGCCAGCACGGCACAGACTCTGCCATTGAGTGCCCTGTTCTACAGTTTGCGACGCCAGCAGAATTTCAGCGCACGCCTGGACATCGTGCCCCATTACTTGTGTTTGTGTTTGCTGGCGGCCAGCAGCGGCGCCGCGCGCGATGTGCGCTACATAGGATTCTGTGTTGCGCTCGTGCTGGGCATGCTGCTCGCGGCGCGGCCACAACGCTATGGCTGGCCGCGCTGGGCGCTGGCCGTGACCCTGGCCATCATGGTCGCCGGTCTGACCCAGCTCGGTCTTGCACGCAGCCAACGCTGGATGGAGG
>JANOXY010000184.1:0-3653 GCA_031418675.1 Pseudomonadota bacterium | reverse complement strand
TGGCCAGTAAAAACCACCGGCACTCGAACCAATGGTCAGGGAACTGAACCAATCGGCATCAAATTGATGAATGTTGCCCAACGCGCCGTAGAAGCCGGCGTCGTCAAAGCGTTTGAGTTGTACCGCCTCAGCGCGCCAACGATTGGCCGCGCTGGTATCCACACGGCCGCGTACATAGGCGCCGCTGGCATCACCAAAGCCCTCGTTGACGTTGTAGTAGATCCCACCCGCTTCCAGTTCACCACCGACGCCCTGCGCGGCCTGGCCCACGAACGGCATCAATCCCAGGCAGCCCAGCGCGGCGCTGCGCAGGACACGAAGCCATTGCCGCCGATGGCTGACCGGCTTGGACATCTGCTTGCCTCGGAGAATACGCAAAATGGAGCTGCGGATATGGTATAGCTTTCATAGACCTATATCGAATATTTAATTTTATCTAATCGATTTGTCCTTCAAACCCATGAGCGAGAACAATCGACCCGTGCATGCGACGCCCGTAGCGGCGGAACAATCAGCCGTGGCTGCTTAAAAATTCCGCCACGGCTTGCGCGATGCGTGCACCACTATGCCCATCGCCAAAGGGATTGCCCGCCAAGGGGCGCCGGGTCGGCCAGCTGTTCATCTGGGCGAGCATAGTGCCGAGCTCAGCCGGGGAACGGGCCAGGCGCGCCAGGCCGGTGTTGATGCTCTCCGGCCGCTCGGTGGTGTCGCGTAACACCAGCAAGGGCACACCGATGGCTGCCACTTCCTCTTGCACCCCACCGGAATCCGACAGCACCAAGGCACTTGCCTGCAGCAACGCCAGGAAGTCGGGATAGCTAAGCGGCGCTATCAGTTCGGTGCGGGGCTGGCCAAGCAGCAAAGTTCGCAGGGTCTCGCCCACGGCTGGATTTGGGTGGACTGGGGCCACCAGCACGCTGTCCGGGTGAGCCGCGACAAAGTCCCGCACGGCGCTGACATAGCCCGCCAGGCGCGGGCCAAAATTCTCGCGGCGGTGCACGGTCAGCGTGACCACCCGACGACCGGTATGGCGTTCCAGCACCGTAGCCAGGCTCGCCGAGGCTCTTGCCTGGGGTAAGGCGGCGGCCAGGGCATCAACAATGGGATTGCCGGTCAGCACAATGGTCTCGGGGGCGACACCTTCATTGGTCAGATTGGCGACATTTCCTGTCGTGGCGGCGCAATGCAGTGATGCGGCGTGGGTGATAAGAATGCGGTTGGCCTCTTCGGGGTAGGGGCTGGTGAGCGAAAAACTGCGCAGTCCGGCTTCGATGTGGACCACCGGCAGGCCGACAAACCCGGCGGCCAGCGCCGCCGCCAGGGCCGTGGTCGTATCACCCTGAACCAACACCGCGCGCGGCGCGAGCCGGCGCAACAGCCGCGACAGGCTGTGAGTTGTGGTGGCCAACAAGGATGACAAGCTCTGGCCTGGGCTCATCACTTCCAGACGGTGATGGACCTCGATGCGCAGCGCCTCGAGCTGGTCACGCAATAAATCAGCTTGCTGCCCGGTGACAATGCATGCGCAGTCCAGCGCTGGATGGGATTTGCAGGCGGCCAGCACCGGCGCGAACTTGATCGCTTCGGGGCGCGTGCCGAACACCGCGACGATAGGGATCATGACGGCCGCCGCCGGCTCGCTGCCACGCCTGGCAACAGGTGAATATCGCCACCGCCCATCTCAACCAATCATCACCGACTGGCCACCATCCACTGGCAAACAGACGCCGGTAATAAAACGTGCTTCGTCCGAGGCCAGAAACAAGGCTGCATTGGCCACATCCCAGGCCGAGCCCATCTGCCGTCCCAGGGGCACGCTGGCATTGCGACTCTCGATCAATTTTGTGCGATCAAAACCGGCCGCGACATAGGTCTCGATGGCCATCGGTGTATTCATGAGCCCGGGCATGATGACGTTGGCGCGGATACCATATTTTGCGCCACCGGTAGCAAGTGCCTGGGTATAGGCGTTCATCGCAGCCTTGGACGCCTTGTAGCTCACCAGTCCGGTGGAGGCGATAGCGGCGATGGACGAGATGTTGACGATGCTGCCAGCGTTCTGGGCGCGCATCACCGGCAACACATGCTTGCAGGTGAACATGCACGACTTCAGATTCACGCTGAAGATACGGTCCCAGGTTTCTTCGGTCATCTGGGTCGGGCCACAATCACCGCTGCCGGTGCCCACATTGTTATGCAGAATGTCGATGCGCCCATAACGATGCACACACGCGTGCGCCAGCGCCTGGCACTGACTCTCGTCGGTGACATCGGCGACGAATACGCTGCCGCTGCCACCGCGCGCTTCGAGCATCACCAAGGTCTGCTCGGCCGAGTCCTGATGATGATCGACCAGCAGCACGCGCGCGCCTTCTTCAGCGAAACGAATCGCCGTCGCACGACCGTTGCCAATGGTATCGCCGGGGGTCTGACCGGCGCCCACCACGATCGCTACCTTGTCTTTTAATCTTGCCATCGTCCCCTACTCCCTGTTGCGTCTGACCAAGCGCTTATGCCGGCAGGACTGGGCCTGAATATACACCGCCCGCCGCGCCCGGTACGGGGTGACGCAAGTGCGGCTGACGTGGTGTGATGGCGACCCACGATGGGTCGGCTAACAAGGGTAGAACTCGATGGACCTTAACTTAAAAGGTAAGCGCGCCTTGATTACGGGCGCCTCAAAAGGCATTGGTCGTGCAACTGCGCGTAGTCTCGCTGCCGAGGGTTGCGATCTGCATCTGGTTGCGCGCAGCGCCAGCGATCTTGCACAACTGGCCAGCGAGCTCGAAGCCAGTAGTGGCCGCCAGATCCGCTGGTCAGCGTTTGATTTAGCTGACAGCCGCAATCTCGAAGCGCTGTGCCTGGCCGCCGGTCAGCTCGATATCCTGGTCAACAATGCCGGCGCCATTCCAGCGGGGACACTCGATAGCATCGACGAAACAACCTGGCGTTCGGCCTGGGACCTGAAAGTCTTCGGTTATATCAATCTGTGTCGCCGGGTGTATGCGGACATGCGCGGTCGTGGTGGTGTCATCATCAATGTCATCGGTGCAGGTGGCGAACGGGTGTCGGCCGGTTATGTGGCAGGTGCAGGCGGGAATGCGGCCCTGATGGCGGTGACCCGCGCATTGGGTGGGGTCAGCGCCCGGGATGGCATCCGCGTGCTTGGCATCAATCCTGGCCTGATTGAAACCGACCGCATGGTGACCATGCAGCGCAGCCATGCCGCACGGGTGCTGGGTGATGCCGAACGCTGGCGCGAAATGCTGGACCCTGACTACCCGCCGGGCCAACCGGAACACATTGCCGATATGGTGGCCTTCCTCGCGTCCCCCAGGTCAGGCAATACCACCGGCACGGTGATTACTATCGATGGGGGACTGTGTGCGCGCTGAGGGGCCTCGTTTGCGTAGGTCCGAATTCATTCGGACACACTGCATATTGGTTTCGTCGGATGCGCTCTGGGATGAATGTCCGAATGAATTCGGACCTACAGCCTTGACTTGGCTCGCGGCGTTATCATGGACTCACACCATTCACGCAACCTGCTGATGGGCTTCGTTTGGCACTGCCCCTGTAGGTCCGAATTTATTCGGACAAACCGCCCGCTGGTTTCGCCGGATGCGCTCTGGGACGAATGTCCGAATGAATTC
>JANOXY010000183.1:0-11359 GCA_031418675.1 Pseudomonadota bacterium | reverse complement strand
TTCTCGCCGCCACGAATAATCATGTCTTTTAAACGCCCGGTCACGCGGCAGAAACCGCGCGCATCCATGCTGCACAGATCGCCGGTATGCAACCAGCCTTGCGTATCGATAGTGGCACTGGTCGCTTCGGGCATGTCGTAGTAGCCCATCATGACCAGAAAACCACGGGTGCACAGTTCGCCTGGTGTATCGAGTGCTACGGTTGCACCGCTATTGGGATCGATGATCTTCACTTCGATCTGGGGAATCGGCTGACCGATCGTTTCACTCTTATCGACAGCATTGTCGCGCGGGCGGGTATGGGTGATGGACGGTGAGGTTTCGGTTTGGCCGTAGCCGATGATGAGCGTCACACCAAATTGGGTTTCAACCTGCCGCACCACTTCCATGGGCACGATAGTGGCGCCGGAAAAGACCGTCTTCAGACTGGATAAATCACGCGACTGGCGCTGCTGGGCCGCGAGCAGCGCAATCAACATGGTCGGCACGCCGAAGGTATAGGTAACGTGCTCCTGCTCGATGAGATCGAGCATGGACTCGGCATCAAAGGCCGCCGGTTGCACCATGGTCGCGCCGATCTGCGCCATGCCCAGCACATTGGCTACGCAACCTGCGGTATGGAATAGCGGTGCCACGGCGAGATTGACCGTGCTGTCGTCGAGTTCTTTGATCAGCGTCATGATGCGTGAGTTATTGGTCACGCTGTAGTGATTGAGCAAGGCGCCTTTGGGCCGACCGGTGGTGCCTGAGGTGTACTGGATCATGCAGGGTCGATGGGGGTCGACCAGGGGCAGCGGCGCAGCGCCGTCGTGACTGCTAAGAAATTCCGCCAGTTCGTCGAAACAAACGATGCTGTCCAGCGAGAATGTTTCGATAGTCAGCGCTTCGTCAATCGCAGCGCGCATATCGAGACCACGATAGGTGCGATCGTGAAATACACCGCGCGCGCGGGACTGGCGCAGGACGTATGCCAGTTCAGCCGGGCGGTAAGCGGGATTGACCGTCACCAGCACCATACCGGCCAGCGCCAGGCCGTACTGCACGATGATCCATTCCGGGCTGTTGCCCGCCCAGATCGCCACGTGGGAACCGGGCGCATAAATGTTCAAGAGGGCGTGGGCTACGCGCTCGGCTTCGGCGAGCAGGGCGGCATAGGTCCAGCGTCGACGGCGTGCCGGATCGGCATCACCCTCGACCAGGGCAATACGCTCGGGATAGGCAGCAGCGGCCGCACGCAACACACCCCCGCAGGTGGTCTCGACCAAGGGCAGCTCGGTGGTGGCCGGCCAGTAGGATTCATTCAAAGGTTTCATGTCGGCAGCTCGAGCACATGCTTGGCAATGATATTGCGTTGGATCTCGTTGCTACCGGCATAAATCGGCGCCGGCCGCGCATTGTAGAAATGGCTCAAGACGTCGATCTGCGCTTCACCAAAGGTGATCGGACCACGCACACCGCCGGCCTCGCCCGCCGCGGCGACGATCAGCTCGCTCAAGCGCACGTAAGTTTCCGTCGACCAGATCTTGAGAATGGAAATATCGATGCCAGGTTCTTCGCCACGTTTGATCATCGCTGCGTAGTCGCCATAGAGCGCTTCGAGATCGAGTACATCGAGTGCAATGCGCACCAGCGCATCGACGAAGATCGGATCGGCGAGACGACCATCGGCGTGGGCCAGTTCGCGCAGCTGATGCAGGGCGTGCTGGCAGAGCTTGGGGCTGCCAACGAATAAACGTTCATGGCCGAGCAGGGACTTGGCGATGGTCCAGCCCTGGTTCAGCGGCCCGACCAGATTGGCGAGTGGCACGCGCACGTTATCAAGGAACACTTCACAGAAATCCACGTGGCCACCGAGATTGATAATCGGCCGCACCGTCACACCCGGCTGATCCAGATCGATCAGCACAAAGCTGATACCTGCCTGGGGTTTGGCTTTGGGATCGGTGCGTACCAGGCAATACATGTGGGTGGCATCCATACCGTGGGTGGTCCAGGTCTTCTGACCATTGACGATGAACTCATCACCTTGCAGGACCGCGGTGGTGGCCAGCGACGCCAGATCGGAGCCGGCATTCGGTTCGGAATAACCCTGACACCAGATCTGATCGCCGCTCAGCGCGTGGCGCAGGTAGCGTTCCCGTTGTTCAGGTGAGCCATGGGCTTGCAGGATCGGGCCGATCATGACGATGCCCTGATCCGGCGCGCGGGCCACACCCCAGCGTTCGAGCTCTTCGATGAAGATGAGCATCTTGCTCGGCCCCAGGCCCATGCCACCGTATTCGCGCGGCCAGGCCGGCGCCGCCCAGCCGCGAGCTACCAGGCGTGCATGCCAATCGCGGATCTCGGCCCAGCGCAACTGCCCGGGCGCGTGGCGTAACTCGGCGGGATAGTGCGCTTCAATCCAATTGCGCACCGTACTGCGGAAGATGCGATCCTCCACTTCGTTCCAATCGCCGTTAGGCGGTGAGTAACTGTCCGGCAGTGGTTCTGGCAACGCGGTTTCGGCGGCGCGTTCGCCGTGCAGCAGAGTCGGCAGGGTGCGCAGTTGTGTTATCGCGCCGCTCAAACGCGCGCCCATGACCAGGGCGCGTTGCACATACAGCGATACGTCACACTGTTCCGTATAGCCGATGGCGCCGTGCAGCTGAATGCTTTCGCGCACGACCATCGTGGCGGTGTCACTGGCACGCAAGCGCACACGCGCGCAGGCGAGTTGCGTGTCGCCGCCGTGATCCCAGGCGCTGATCGCCTCATCCAGTGCGGCCGCACACAGGCGCAGATGCATGTACATATCCACCGCGCGATGCTGCAGCGCCTGAAAACTGCCCAGCGCGCGACCAAACTGACGCCGGGTGCGCAGATAGTCGAGGGTGGTCTCAAAGAGCGCTTCACACAGACCGATCAAATAGGCGCTGCCGGCAACAGCACCCAGGGCCAGCGCCTGCTGCACCGCTGACGGCGTGATCGCCATGACTGCAGATGATGAGCAGCGCAGCGCAACGCAGCACAGGCGCGCATCGCGTGTGCCGTCAGCAAGCTCACGCACTTGTACCGTGAGCCCGGCGCTTGTGCGGGGCACGGCACAAAGCCGCAGCACGTCGTCGCACATGCCTGGCACCAGAATGACATCCGCTTCATTCGCCAGCGGGACCTGCGCCAGCGTGCCATTCAGCACGAAGTCCTCGCCATCGCGCGCCATCTGCAGCGGCGTCTGCCAGGCAGCGGGTGACCACGGGCATGTATAAAACGTGCTGCCATCAAGTAGCGCGTTTAACCGTTGTTCCTGGCCCGCCGCCGCGGCCAGTAGACTCGCCGCGACGACCCCGCACTCAATGATCGGTTCGGCCGCCACTACGCGCCCAAGTTGACGACACACACTGGCCACCGCCGCGGCGCCCAGGCCCAAGCCGCCCTGTGCCTCCGGCACGGTCAGACCGCACCAACCCAGGCCCACCATCTCGGCCCAAATATCGCGATCAAAAGAATGACCCGTCGTGCGCAAGGCGCGCAGCCGACGCGGCGCCAGGGCGCGCGCGCAATAGTCAGCCACGCTGTCGCGCAACAGGGTTGTGAGGTCCGGCTCGGCGCCGGCAACAGCGGTAGGATTTTGCATGGGCGGCAGCATACCGACCCAGCAAAAATCCGCAATTACATTGCGAGAAGGCCGCGGCGAAATAACATTTCCCGCCGCTTATCCTTCTTGTGTAGGTCCGACTTCAGTCGGACATTCATAGGCCGCCGGGGCGATCTGCTCTGGAATCGAATGTCCGAATAAATTCGGACCTACACGGATTCACAGCGGCAACTGAAGCCTACAAATTGCCTTTGTGCTGCACGCCATCCACCGGCAGCATCGCGCCCGACACCCAGCTCGCCTTATCTGAGGCTAAAAACACCACGGCGTTGGCAACTTCGTCAGGACGACCCATGCGACCGGAGGGAATGCTGGCCAGCACGCTGTCGAAAAATGCGGGCATATCGCGTTTGATGTTCTCCCAGAAACCACCGGGGAAGTTGATCGATCCCGGCGCGACGCAGTTGACGCGAATGTTTTTCGGCGCGAGTTCCATCGCCATGGTCTTGGAATGACTGATGAGACTGGCTTTGGCGGCGGCATAGGCCGCAACACCGGGCAGACTTGCTTCGAGGCCCGAGATCGAACTGATGTGTATGACCGCACCGCCACCCTGGGCTTCGAGCCAGGGCACGACCTTCCAGGTCGCGCGCACCGGCGCCATGACATCCACCGCCAAACTCGCCGCCCAGCCTTCTTCGTTGTCGGTCACACCGAAGCCCGAGGGGTTATTCACGAGCACATCAACTCGCCCGAGTACGGCGTGGGCATCATCGAGAAACTTAAGCAAAGCCTCGCCGTTACCAACATCACAGCTGGAGGCGAACACCTTTACCCCGAGCGCAGCCAATTCGCTACGGGTGGCTTCCAACGCGTCGGTGCCGCGTGCGCAGATGGCAAGGTTTGCGCCTTCACGTGCGAACTCCAGCGCAATGGCCCGGCCTATGCCCTTACTTGCGCCCGTTACGATAACGCCCTTGCCCTTGAGTCCGAGATCCATGTGCTTACCCTTCTGAGTGTGGCGGCAAGTGCCGCAGACGATGACTGATGCGCCGCCCACACAGCAGGCTGCTATGGAGTCGGAGGGGGGAAGATAGGGCTTGATGCCAGCAGGAGCAAGATACCAAGAGCCTGCGGCGATGCAGGTCGCGGGCGCGGTAGGCTACCGGACAGACCTTGGGTTAACGGCAGGCGAGCACTGCTGGCAGTCCCCGCCTGCTTATCGGTCATTCTTTACAGCACCAGGCTAGGCCCACCGCACTTGGTCCAGTAGTCGTTATCGTAGTACTCACGCCACTCGATGATTTTGCCGTTTTCAGTGAGCTCAAACATGCCGCAGACCTTGAGTTCCATCTGCCACACGCCACTGCCATTCCAGTCCCACTGGTCAACCCGTTCGGTGATGACCTTATTCTCATGGCCAAAACAATTGACGATCTTGAACTCCACCTTTTTGGCTGGCACGAAAATCGACGCAATCATTTTGCGCACATTCTCTTTGCCACGGATCGCTTCCAGCGGCTGATTCAGATAGCACATGTCCTCGGTACATTGCGCCATACAGGCGTCCACGTCGCGATCGTCCCAACCCTTGAGAAAGGCCCGTACCACGCCGACATTGCGCGCAATTTTTTGTTCATTAGTCATCTTGTTGTCCTCTTGCTCAAGCTGCACGCTGCTTGCGCGCGGCCTGGAAAGCCGGCGCGATAATTTCGTCACTGTCAAAGGGCGCGGGCGAGCCGAGCTTCTTCAACAATGGCATGACGTCCTGGGCATACAGGCGCAGGCTGGTGCGCGCGTCTGCATAGGGCATGCCGGCAAACTTGAAGGCCGACACGTTGCCACAGATATCAAACATCTTATGCATGGCGACGACCTTCTCGTAACACTGCTCGGGGGTGCCATAAACCTGCATACTCAAGAACAGATCGACCACCCCATCTTCGTCGTAGCTGGCAGCCTGCTGCTGGTAGTGCTCGTAGTTTTTGATGTCCTTGAAGTGCTCGCCCAGCAATTCGTAGTGTTTGACCACTTCACGCCAGTAGCCGGCGATGTATTTGCGCGCCATTTCTTCGGCGCGACCCGCGTCCTTATCGCAGAATACGTATGAGGTGATGATGGGCTTGGGCGGCTCACCACCGTGCACCTTGCGATACAGCTCGTTGTGCGCTTTGACATCGGCCAGGTGATCGGCGAACGGTTTTTGCGGAATGATCAGCATGCCTATGCCAAGCCGCGCCAGGATCGGCGCCGACGACGGCGATACCGCAGCCGCATAACAACGACCTTTGAAGGACTTGAAGGGTTCAGGACGGATGCGTGCATGGGGCTGTTTGATGAGCTTGCCATCAAATTCGACATAACCCTGCTCAAGACCGGTCAGTACCGCCTGCGCGGTTTCAACAAAGCGATCGGTGGATTCATTCTGATCGATCTGCAGACCTTCGTATTCAACCCGCGCCAGCCCGCGCCCCATGCCAAACACGGCACGACCGTCGGACATCGCATCCAGCATGGCCATGTTCTCGGCAACGCGGATCGCCGGGTACCAGGGCAGCACCACTACCATCGAGCCCACTTTGATGCGCGGGTTGTAACCGGCCATGTAAGCCAGGAACTGGGTGACATTGGGATTCATGATGTAGTCGGTGAAGTGATGCTCGATGCCCCACACCGAATCGAAGCCGAGGTCGGCGGCTTCTTTGGCGATGGCCATGTCCTCTTGATAGAGCTGGTAGTCCGAGATGGCCTGGCCCGGATTCTGGAAGATTGCAGTATGTCCTACGTGCATGGTCCTACTCCCCTTGATGAGGGCGCTGGCGCGTCCCCGGTTACGTGCCTTGTCCTGACGAGCTGCCGCATCAATCGAGATGCAAGGTCGGGCCGCCGTTTTCGAACCACATGCGGTTGTCGAAATAATCACGCCAGCCGCAGATCTTGCCAGCCTCGTTCAAGTCGAACATACCGATGCACGGCAGCTTCAAGCCCCAACCCTTACCATCGAAGTCCCAGCAGTCGAGCCGTTCGGTGACCACCGTGTTGCCGCGCCCGAAACAGTTACGCAATTCCCAATGCACACCCTTGGATAGTTTCATGATGCCCGCGACGATTTTGCGTACATCGTGCTGGCCTATTACCGGCGCCAGCGGTTGATTGATGTAAACAATGTCGTCGGACAGGCAAGCCATCGCCACATCGGGATCAATCGCCTCCCAGGCATCGATGAACAGGCGCACCTTGAATACATTGCGCGCAATTTTTTCTTCGTCGGTCATGGTCTCTCCCCTGTTAATTCTGGAACGGCAGCTATCGTCACTGTCAGGCTGCGGTGATCTCGTAGCCAATTTTCGGAAAATGGACCACCACGGTCCCGACCTGCGGATCATGGCGGCGTATGGACACCGACTGCATGCTGGTGGCCACCAGTTCGCCGCTGACCGGCACTTCCGCGTAGTCGCTGGGTGCAACGGTGACCTGCGTGCCGGCCGGTATGTTTAATGGATCCCGTGGGTCAACACCAGCAGACGGCGCGGGCTGCGACAAACGTGCGATGGTCAGCGCGTCATCGGGCGACAGCTCGGTGCGGATGCCATGGCCAATCGCGGCCAGACGCAATTCCCACGCGGCGATTTCGGGGTAAGGGTCATAGGCCCATTGCGCTTCGGCGGGGGCGAAGCGGCGCAGGAACCATGGGTCCCACATCGCATGCAGATCGACCAGGCCGGGTTTGTCGCCGGTCATGAAACGCCGGCCATCGGCGAGCTGCATGGTCAGGAACTCGGTGTGGGCGCGCAGGCGGGTGCGATAGCCGGGCAACTTGGGGCCCAACTGATCGGTGTCGAACTGGGTCATCCACATCTTTTTACGGTCTTCGTAAAAATGTCGCGGCAGACTGAGATCGCCGGCGAAGGGATCGTCGGCGCCCATGTAAATGGCGACCGAGGTGACTACGTAGGGGCCATGGGCCCAGCTGCCGAGGGCGTAGGCCAGGCCTGGGTTGCCATCGGGAAACACTGTCGGTAGCGGATGGCGCCGCTCAAGCTCGGCGATGATCAACTGGGTATCGCAATAGATATCCGCGCCTATCTGCATGACGGGTGTGCGGCGGTAACCACCGGTCAAAGGCAGCAGATGGGGCTTGGGCATGGCCGACGGTTGTACCACCGAGCGCCAGGCCAGGCCCTTGATGCCGAACACCAGGCGCACCTTCTCAGCAAAGGGTGCTTCGTCGTAATGATGCAAGATGAGTTCGCTCATGCAGGCCTCCGCGGCTCCCCGCCGCACTCCCCTGAAAAAGTCCCGCGCGTGGCGTGTGAGCGTCCGTTGCGGTTTGCGGTGTGTCGCCCGCTGGGCGGATGCGCGCTGCGGGTCTTGGTGGGCTGCGGCGGATGCCGGTCATGGTCACTCTAAGCGCCCATCATCGTCGGAAAAAGGGACGCTCCTGCCAATCTCTGTTATTTTGATGACGCTAACCCACCCGGGTAGATCGGCCGTGATTGATCCCAGCGTAATCGAAGATCTCCTGATGCCGGCGACCTATGGCCGCCATCTCGCACGCATGTTTCCGGTCGATGCACTGCTGGCCGGCACCGGCTTGAGCGCTGCGGATTTCGAGCAGCGGGAACGGCGCATTACGGTGCGCCAGGCACTGCAGTACATCAGCAATACCCTGAGCCTAGCCGTTGAGCCCGACTGGTACATGGCCTGGGCCGGCACGCTGGCTGAGCATTTCCACGGCCCGGTCAGCTTCGCGCTCATGAGTTCACCCACTTTGGGCGATGGTCTCGATGCATTCGTGCGGTATTTTCCTGCCCGCATTCCTTACATGCACATGCAGGGGCGTCGCGACGGTGATTATTTCTATGCGGAGCTGTGCCCGCTGATCGACCTCGGCGCAGCCAGACCACTCTTGATCGAAACGCCGCTCATCATCCTGCAGCAATATCTGCACACCGTGTACGGCGTCGATTTCACCACCACCCGTATTGAACTCGACTATCCCGCCACCCCCTACGCCGATCGCTACGCGCGTTACTTCAAAGGTCCGGTGAGCTTCGGCTGTGTGCGTAACGCGTTGGTGATGCCGCTGGCGTGGCGCGAATTGCGCAACCTCGATTATCACGAATCGACCTGGGCCCACGCCCAGCGGCAATGTGAGGCGCTGGCCTCTTCATCGGATCGCACCACGCTGGGTGAGGTGCGCAGTCTGCTGTGCCGCGCTTTTGAAATCAGCGATAGGCGCCGTGCGTTGCCAACCCTCGACGAAGTGGCGGCGGCCCTGCACCTGGCGCCACGCACCTTGATTCGGCGCCTGCGTCGTTTCGGCACCAGCTATCAAGCCATGATGGATGAATTTCTGCGCGTTAGGGCCGCCGAACTGCTGGCCAACGACACCATCAAGATCAAAGAAGTAGCGGCTGCGCTCGGCTTTCAAAACCCGGCAAATTTTGGCAAGGCGTTTAAACGCTGGTATGGCATCTCACCGGGCGGCTACCGCACCCGGCGCGACCTCGGTCGTGATTGAGGGCAGGGACTCAAGGGAACAGCCGAGCCGGTCGTTAACTGCTCGGCGATATGCCGGGAATGTGCACCTCATCACTTGGACACAGCACCGGCTGCCTATACTTCGCGCGGGGACCTGGCGCCTCGCTTACGCAGCGAGCGCGAGTACCGCGCGTTGTGAAGACGGATCGGTCAATACTGATCGCATTTGAAGGAAAACCCTTTATGCAAAGAATTTTTAGCTCCGCTTGTGCGCTGTTGCTCGGTCTGACGACCCTGCCGGGTTGTGGCACCACCACCCAGGATCGCGGCTTGAGCGGCGCGGGGATCGGCGCCGGCGCCGGTGCCGTTATCGGCGCGGTGACGGGTTTAAGTGTGGTGGAAGGCGTAGTGCTCGGTGCCCTGGGCGGCGGCCTGACCGGCTCCCTGACCAAACCCTCGCAGGTCGATTTGGGCGAGCCGGCCTGGAAGAAAAACCAGGCACAAGCTGCGCCTGTTGCAGCCGCCGTCAACCAGCCCAGCCCATCCCCGTCGAATCTCAACCAAGGTGTCATAAGTCTGCAGTCCCAGCTCGCGGCACGCGGTTACGACCCCGGCCCCATCGACGGTCTGATGGGCGAACGCACCCGCGCTGCCATTCGCGCCTATCAGCGTGATCGCCAGATGCCGATTGATGGCCAGGTCAGCCAGGCACTGGTCGCGAGTCTCGCGGATAACTAAGGCACGCCTGGCTTCGGTCTTTTTGTCGGTCCGACTTCAGTCGGACATCCGTGGACGCGCCGCGGCGTGGCGCTGTGGGAAGGAATGTCCGACCGAATTCGGACCTACGAAGCGATAAAGCGCACTCGCGCGCCCTTGTCAGCTCTACACATCGCGTTAAACTCCCGCCTGCCGGCGGCGCGCTGCCGCGCCTGCATTTATCACCACAAACGCTGCCGGCAGACGCCGCCGCACGAAAGGCCAAGCACCCATGAAAAAAGTCTATTCAGACGCCAAGAGCGCCCTTGCGGGCCTGCTGCATGACAACATGACCATCGCCGCCGGTGGTTTCGGCTTATGTGGAATTCCAGAGAATCTGATCAGTGCCCTGGTCGCGAGCGGCGTAAAAAATCTGACCATCGTCGGCAACAATGCCGGGGTTGATGATTTTGGCATGGGGCTTTTGTTGCGCACCAAACAGGTCAAAAAGGTCATCGCCTCCTATGTCGGCGAGAACAAGGAATTTGAGCGTCAGGTGTTGGCCAACGAACTCGAACTGCAATTGACTCCGCAAGGCACGCTGGCCGAGCGTCTGCGCGCGGGTGGCGCCGGCATTCCCGGGTTCTACACCCGCACGGCAGCGGGCACCAAGCTGGCCGAAGGCAAGGAGACCAAAGTATTCAAGGGCGTCGAGTATGTGTTGGAAGAAGGCATCACTGCCGACGTCGCCATCGTCAAAGCCTGGAAGGGCGACAAGGCCGGCAACCTCATTTATCGCAAGACCGCGCGCAACTTCAATCCCATGGTCGCGACCTGCGGCAAAGTGTGCATAGCCGAGGTCGAAGAACTGGTCGAGGTCGGTGAGCTCGATCCGGACCAGATCCATACGCCCGGCATCTATGTCCATCGCATCGTTCAAGGCGTGAACTACGAAAAGCGTATCGAGTTCCGCACTGTCGCTGGCACCGGCGCCAAGAAGGACTCCCCGGAGCGCGCCATGATGGCCAAGCGCGCCGCGCAGGAATTGCGTGACGGTTATTACGTGAATTTGGGCATAGGCATACCGACCCTGGTCGCCAACTTCATCCCGGAAGGCATGACGGTGACCTTGCAGTCGGAGAACGGCCTGCTCGGTATCGGCCCTTTTCCGGACGATGCAAATGTCGACGCGGACCTGGTCAACGCCGGTAAACAAACCATCACTGCCCTGCCCGGTGCGAGTATTTTCTCCAGTGCCGATTCCTTCGCGATGATCCGCGGTGGGCATATCAACCTGTCTATTCTTGGCGGCCTGGAAGTGGCCGAGAACGGTGACCTGGCCAACTTCATGGTGCCCGGCAAGATGGTCAAGGGCCCGGGCGGCGCAATGGACCTGGTGTCGGGTGTGAAGAAGGTCATCGTCTTGATGGAGCACACCTCCAAGGACGGCAGCTCGAAGGTGCTGAAACAGTGCAGCCTGCCGGCCACCGGTAAGGGCGTGGTCAGCATGATCATCACCGAGCTGTGCGTGTTTGAAGTGCTGCAGGGTGGCGGCCTCGCCCTCAAGGAACTCTTCCCCGGTGTGAGCATCGAGGACGTACGCGC
>JANOXY010000182.1:0-2867 GCA_031418675.1 Pseudomonadota bacterium | reverse complement strand
TCGACCATGATGCCCAGTTCATCTTCGCTGGCGGTGGCGGCCGGCCCGAGCACCAGGATGTCACTGGTATAGCGCAGCATCACCCCTTGGGCAAAACATCGATCAAAAACTTCCATCGCGCGCAGGGACGGCCCATCGACGCAGGGGGCCAATTCAACGGCGGCGGCCAGGCCAAAATTACGAATGTCGATGACGTTTGGTTCGCCGCGCAGGGCATGAACCGCCGCGGCCAGCAGCGGTTCGAGGCGCCGCGCACGGGCAAACAGCTCCTCGTCGCGATAAACCTCCAGGGCCGCCAGCCCAGCCGCGCAAGCCAGCGGATGACCGGAGTAGGTATAACCGTGAAAAAACTCGACCAGATGTTCCGGACCCTGCATGAAGGCATTGTAGACATGGTCCCTGACCAGCGCGCCGCCCAGGGGCACCATGCCGTTGGTGATGCCTTTGGCGAAGCTCAGAATATCGGGCATGACATTCAGGCGCGTGGGCGAAAACAATTCGCCGAGTCGCCCGAAGCCCGTAATCACTTCGTCGAAGATCAGCAGGATGCCGTGCTGATCGCAGATGGCACGCAGACGTTCGAGATAACCCACCGGTGGCACGATCACTCCCGCCGAGCCCTGCATGGGCTCAACGATCACCGCCGCGATGGTCGACGCATCGTGCAAAGCGATGAGGTTGGTGAGTTCGTCGGCGAGGTGCGCGCCCCAGCTCGGTTGGCCGTGACTGAAGGCCATGTGCTCAAGGTTATGGGTGTGGGGTAGATGATCAACGCCCGGCAGCAGCGCACTGGCAAAGGCCTTGCGGTTGGCCGTCATGCCACCGACTGAGATGCCGCCAAAACCAACGCCGTGATAGCCCTTGGCGCGGCCGATCAGACGGTAACGTCCGCCATCACCGCGGGCCTTGTGATAGGCCAGGGCGATCTTCAAGGCGGTGTCGACAGCTTCGGATCCCGAGTTGGTAAAAAACACATGATTGAGATCGCCGGGTGCGGCGGCGGTCAAGGCATTGGCAAGTTCAAAGGCCTTGGGGTGGTGAACTTGAAACGCAATGGCGTAGTCGAGTTCGTCGAGTTGGGCTTTGATCGCGGCGACAATGCGTGGATGGCGATGGCCAGCGTTGCAGCACCACAGGCCTGACATGGCATCCAGCACCCGTCGCCCATCGCTGGTGGTGTAGTACATGCCTTGTGCAGCGCTCACCATGCGCGGATGTTTTTTGAAGTGACGGTTGTGGGTAAAGGGTAACCACAGCGCTTCAAGATCCGGCAGGTCGGTCACGGTGGGCGGGAAGTTAGACGTGTCGGACATTGCCGCGACTCCGGTGCTGAGCGGCCGGCATGCCCCGGCCAGGATGCTTGCCATCATACCTAATTCGCCATCGTCGCCGGCGTGCACAGCATTGCGTGGAAATGCGCATAAAGTTCCACGCTCCGACGCGGAACTGGTAAACAATTGACAGATCCCTCGAACCCGGCGGCAAGTCATAGCAGTGTTGCGATAGGGGCGGTATAAGGTCGCCTGCGCGTCGGATTGGCGCATATTTTACGGACGATGATATGGCGAAGAAGACGGGCACGGATTCTACCGACACGCTTATCGGCGGCGCGGGTGCTGATGATTTGCGGGGATTCGGTGGTAAAGATCTGCTGATCGGCAACGGCGGCAACGATTACCTCGATGGTGGTGCGGGCGACGATGATCTGCGCGGTGGTGCGGGCAACGATATCTACATTGTCGATCATGCCGGGGACATCACGAAGAGTCTGGCCGATGCGGGGAATGATTTTGTGGGGGCGTGGGTGAACTACGTCCTTGGCCCTAACCAAGAGCACCTCACTTTTCTGGGGAATGCTGCGCTCAATGGCAGCGGCAACACACGCGCCAATCGGCTGACCGGCAATGATGGCGCCAATGTGCTTAGCGGCCTCGCCGGCGACGACGAGCTCGACGGACACAAGGGCATTGATGATCTGCGCGGTGGGCCAGGCAACGATACTTATGTCATCGACAACGCGCGTGAAATCAACAAAACCCTGCGTGACGATGGCCGCGATCAGGTCCAGACCTTCGTTAGCTTTACCCTCGGCAGCTTTCAAGAGCAATTAATACTGCGCGGCACGGCGGCCCTGAGCGGCACTGGCAACGCGGGCCAGAACTTTCTCGTCGGTAACGATGCCGCCAATGTGCTGCGCGGCATGGGTGGCATAGACGAGCTCCAGGGCGGCAAAGGCAATGACCAACTGTTCGGTGATGCCGGCAATGATTTCCTCCAAGGCGGTAAAGGCAATGATGTGCTGCGCGGTGGAGATGGCGATGATTATCTGCGCGGTGATGAGGGCATCGACAGCGTGGCGGGAGGCGCAGGTGACGACACCTATGAGATCGACTCCAATCTCGAACTCGACAAGACCGTGGTGGATGCAGGCATTGACCGGGTAGTCGCAAACTTTAACTACACCCTGGGTGCTCAGCAGGAGCATCTGACCTTTTACGGCAGAGGTGCCAGCCACGTTGGTATTGGCAACGCTTTAAACAATACGCTAGTAGGTAGCGACGCAGCGGCAGACGAGCTGCGCGGTATGGCGGGTAACGACGCCCTGGTCGGCGGGCGGGGCAACGACAGGCTTTTCGGCGGCGAGGGCAATGACTTTCTGCGCGGAGGCGAGGGAGACGACCGCGTAGAGGGCGGCAATGGCGATGACATCTATGAGATCGATGACGTCGCGGAACTGAACAAAACCACAGTTGATAACGGCACCGACACAGTGGGTGTCAACTTCGCCAGTTACGTCCTGGGCGCTGAGCAAGAGAATCTTTATTTCTACGGCACCGGCACCAGCCACACCGGTACTGGCAATGGAT
>JANOXY010000181.1:0-1690 GCA_031418675.1 Pseudomonadota bacterium | reverse complement strand
CGGTCGCCGCCGCACGGGCGGCCTTTCCGGCCTGGGCCGCGACCGCTGCTTCCGAACGGGGTCGTCTGCTCTACAAGCTGACGGAAAAAATGGAAGCATGTTTTGACGAGCTCGCCGAACTCGAGGCGATCGATACGGGCCATCCGCTCAGGGACACACGCTTTCTGGACGTGCCACGCAGCTTGCTCAACTTTCGTTATTTCGCCGGCATGGCCGACAAAATCGATGGGCGTCAGGTGCCGGTCGAACCCGGTTTTCTGAACGTGGTGAAGCGCCAGCCGGTGGGTGTGGTCGGACAGATCGTGCCGTGGAATTTTCCGCTGATGTTTTGCAGCTGGAAGCTCGGCCCCGCCTTGGCGGCCGGCAACACCGTGGTGATGAAACCCTCGGAGTTGACGCCCTTGTCAACCTTGCGCCTGGCCGAGATGATGCAGGAAGTGGGTTTTCCGGCCGGCGTGGTCAACATCGTGCCGGGTTATGGTCATACCGCCGGCCAGCGCCTGGCCGAACATCCCGATGTCGAAAAAATCGCCTTCACCGGCTCAACGGCGACGGGCCGGAAAATCGTCGCGGCTTCGGCCGGCAATCTCAAACGGGTGTCGCTGGAACTGGGTGGCAAAGGCCCGAACATTGTGTTCGACGATGCCAACATCCCCGCCGCGGTGGGTGGTTCGGCATTCGCCATCTTTCACAACCAGGGTCAGGCCTGCATCGCCGGCTCACGCCTGTTGCTGCACGAAAGCATTGCCGACGCGTTCCTCGAAAAGTTCATCGCCCTGGCCGCTTCGATCCGTCTTGGCCATCCGCTCGATCCCAGCACGGAAATGGGCCCCCTCACCTCACGGCACCATCAGCAACGGGTGTTGAACTACCTCGATGTCTGTCGCAAAGAAGGCAATGCCATCTTGACGGGTGGCGCGGTGCCGAGTGATGCCAACCTGGCCAAGGGTTGTTTTATTCAACCGACGGTGGTCGAAGCCCAGCCCGGCGACACCGTCTTCAAGGAGGAAGTATTTGGTCCCTTCGTGTGTGTGACCCGCTTCAAGGACGAAGCGCAGGCTATCGCGCTCGCCAATGCCACCGACTATGGCTTGGGTAGCGGACTATGGACCACCAATCTGGCCCGTGCCCATCGGGTTGCCGATGCGCTTGAAGCCGGCATGGTGTGGATTAACTGTTATAAACGCGTGCATCCCGGCTCGCCTTTTGGCGGTGTCGGTCAGTCCGGTTATGGACGTGACCTGGGGGTGGAATGTATGCACGAATACACCGAAGCAAAGTCGGTGTGGATCAATTACGACGCGCAGATCCCGCCCTTTTACAAACGCTGAACACCGCCCATGAAAACGATCCTCGTCACCGGTGCCTCGGACGGCATCGGCTTCGAAACGGCCCGCGCGCTGCTGGGTCTCGGCCATAGCGTGCTGGTGCACGGTCGTCACGCGCAGCGCGCCCAAGCCAGTGTTGCAAAACTGAGTGCCGCGGGTGGTCGGGCGCTGCCGGTGTGGGGGGATTTTGCCGAGCTCGCACAGGTGCTTACCCTGGCCGATCAAGTGACCACACTCACCAGCCATCTGGATGTCTTGATCAATAACGCTGGCCTGTATGCCCAACAGCGCAGCATGACTTTAGATGGCTTTGAGTTGACCATGGGTGTCAACCATTTTGCGCCCTTCCTGCTTACCCATCG
>JANOXY010000180.1:0-7306 GCA_031418675.1 Pseudomonadota bacterium | reverse complement strand
GGCATGGCAGTCCATGGCCGCTGGCATCGCGGCGATTGGCCACCCAGGTAGCGGATTCCATTTTGATAACGAAACACCGCGCCACGATGCTTTACTCGCGCCCCACGCCCTCGCCTCGCGCCTGGTCACCAACGGTGAATACCTCGACTTCATGACCGACGGTGGTTATGGGCGCCCAAGTTTATGGCTCGCCGATGGTTGGGCCACACGTGAACGTTGCTTGTGGCGCGCCCCCGAGTACTGGCGTGAATGTGAGGGAGCGTGGTTCGAGTTCACGTTGCGGGGCTTGGAACCCTTGGACCTCAATGGGCCCCTGTGCCATGTCAGTCATTACGAAGCCGATGCCTATGCACAATGGGCTGCCGCTCGACTGCCGAGCGAGTTTGAATGGGAACACGCCGCACACGGACAAGCCGTCACCGCGGCGGTGGGCGAATGCGCACATCTGCATCCAGTGACCAGTCAGCGCGGCGCGGCTTTCGACGATCTCTATGGCGCCGTTTGGCAATGGACGCGCTCCGCCTATCTGCCCTACCCCGGCTTCACCGCGCCCGCTGGTGCTATCGGTGAATACAACGGCAAGTTCATGAGCAATCAAATGGTGTTGAAGGGCAGTTGTTGTGCAACACCCGTTGGCCATGCGCGGGCCAGCTATCGAAATTTTTTCTACCCTCATCAGCGCTGGCCGTTTACCGGCATACGTCTGGCGCGGGATCTGTAGGGACTAATCCCCCGCTTATTTCACGCCGCCGCCAGCGCTGCCTTGATCAGGGCCTGCGCTTCGTCCTGGATGCGCCGCAGATGTTCGAGCCCACGGAAACTCTCAGCATAGAGTTTATAAACATCCTCGGTACCCGAGGGCCGCGCCGCAAACCAACCATGAGCGGTGACCACTTTCAGCCCGCCTATCGCTGCGCCGTTGCCCGCTGCGTGGGTGAGGGTAGCGGTGATGGGATCGCCGGCCAGAGTGCTTGCGGTCAAAACACTGGGACTCAGTTTCCCGAGTATGGCCTTCTCCGCCGGTGTCGCCGCAGCGTCGATACGGGCGTATACCGGCTCCCCCAACGTGGCAGCCAGTTCGGCGTAACGCTGTGCAGGATCGCGCCCCGATGCCGCCATGATCTCAGCCGCCAGCAGATCCATAATCACGCCGTCTTTATCGGTGGTCCACACAGCGCCGTCGCGGCGCAGAAAAGACGCCCCCGCGCTTTCTTCGCCACCGAAGCCCAGCGCACCGGACAATAATCCCACCACAAAATACTTGAAGCCCACGGGCACCTCCATCAGCGGGCGCCCAAGCCGCGCGGCAACCCGATCAATGAGACTGCTGCTGACCAGGGTCTTGCCGATCGCCGCTGTTGTGGGCCACTGGGTGCGGGCAGTAAACAGATAGTCGATGGCAACCGCCAGAAAGTGATTGGGGTTCATGAGGCCGGCACTGCGCGTAACAATGCCGTGGCGATCACAATCGGCATCGTTGCCACAGGCGATGTCGTAATCGTCTTTCATGGCGATGAGCTTGGCCATCGCATGGGGCGAGGAACAATCCATACGAATTTTGCCGTCCCAGTCGAGCGGCATGAAGGCGAAGCGGCCATCCACCACCGGGTTGACCACGGTAATGTCGAGGCCATAACGCTCAGCAATGGGCGCCCAGTAATCTACCGCCGAGCCGCCCAGCGGATCGATGCCGATGCGCAGACCGGCGCTGCGTATGCGTTCCATATCGAGTACCGCACCCAGATCGGCAACGTAGTGCTGCACGTAGTCGTGACGGTGGGTGGTCGCGGCGCGTGTCGCGCGGCTGAGCGGCATGCGTTTCACACCGACCAGCTGGGCGGCGAGCAATTCATTGGCGCGATGTTCTATCCACTTGGTGATGTCGCCGTCGGCCGGCCCGCCGTGCGGCGGGTTGTACTTGATACCGCCGTCTTCAGGCGGATTGTGCGAAGGTGTGATCACGATGCCATCGGCATGCGTGTGCTCACGGCCATGGTTGTAAGTGAGGATGGCGTGGGAAATGGCCGGGGTCGGTGTGTAACCGTCGTGCGCGTCGATCAGAGTCTCGACACCATTGCCGGCCAACACTTCCAGCGCGTCGCGCCAGGCCGGCGCCGACAGGGCATGGGTATCGCGGCCGAGAAACAGCGGCCCGCTGGTACCTTGCGCGATGCGATACTCGCACACGGCCTGCACGATGGCCTGTACGTGGGCCGTGTTGAAACTGCTTTTGAACGACGAACCTCGATGACCTGAAGTGCCAAAGGCCACGCGCTGTTCGCGCACGCCGGGATCAGGCGTCAGTTCGTCGTAAGCGGCGAGCAGACGCGTCAGATCGACAAGATCGTCAGGCGCGGCGTCAAGACCCGCGCGTGGATGCACAGCCATAATGATTCCTTTGTGAGGGCGACAAATCTGCCGCACTAATAGCGCACGTTATTGCCGCTGACCCGCGCGGCGGCGGCGCCGATCGTGTCAGCGCTCGTGCTCGCACACCGTAACGGCGCTCAAACACCGCGTCTGCCGCGCCAGGCCAGGACGGCGGTCAAGACCAGTGCCATAGCGTTCAGTGCGGCTGAACTCAAAAATGCCGTGCCATAACTGCCGGTCACATCGAACAACCAGCCCGCGACGTAGGGGCCGATGGCGGCTGGCGCACCGGCGACGGCGAAGATCATGCCGACGATAGCGGCAACATGGGCGCGACCGAACAGGTCGCCACACAGGGGCGGCAGCAGGGTCACACCACCCCCGTAGGAAAATCCGAACAGCGTAGCGGCCATCCACAACAGGGTTAGGGTGTCGGCATAAGCAAACAACAGGAAGGATGCTGTCTGCAAAACAAACACACCGAGTAAAGCCGGCAGGCGCCCCACCCAATCGGAGAACACCCCGGAAGACAAACGCCCGACCACCCCGCCGATGCCAATCGCGCTGATCACCGACGCCGCCGCGACCTTGCTCAGTCCCAGGTCCTCGGCATGGGCGGCCGCATGCACGAAGGGCACAAAGACCGGCACCCAGGTCATGAAATAGATGGCGATCAATAACAGGAAAGGCGCGCTCCAACATACCTCGCCCAAGGCCTTGCCAGGGCCTAGCGCCGTGACCGGCGGTGGCGTTGTTTCGCCGTCGGGCCACAAACCCAGGGATTCCGGGTCACGCTCCATGTAGCGTGCCGCCACCAGCATGCAGAGCGCTGCTACGGTGGCAATCACGGCCAGACTCCAACGCCAGCCCCACAGTGCGATGAGTACCGCCGCCAGCGCCGGCACGATGAGATTGCCGAGACTGCCACCACTCGACGCCACGGCCACCGCGGTACCACGACGGCGCGTGAACCAGCGCGAAACCGTCGCATTACACGGCACCCAGGCCACGCTCATACCCAGCGCAGCAACTATCCCGAGGGTGATATTCAAGTGCCAGGGTTGCTGCACCAGCGCGCTGGTGCCCCAGCCTATGCCCAGCAGCACCGCGCCGATGGTGATGACCGGCCGCGGCCCGAAACGATCCGTCGCGCGCCCGGTGGCCGCACTCAAAACGCTGTAGGCAAACACATAAAGCGAATAGGGCAAGGCCGTGGCGGCGCGACTCCAACCCAGTTCGGCGGCCATGCCGCTGACAAACACCCCGTAGCTGAACTGCAGGCCGTAGGCAAAAAACAGCACGCTGAACGCTGCGGCCACCACCAGCCAGCCGCGAAACATACCGGTAGCGGGTTGGATCAGGGCTGTGCCGCCCACGCCTGCATGACTGTTGGCCACACCGGTACGGCGCGGGTGATGGTTTCATTGGCCTGGGTTGTTATCTGGCCTTGCAGGGCTTCGCTGAAAACTTGCACACCGTCGCCCTTGAGCATCGCGACTGCCATTTGATTGGTATCGGCGTTCCACACCAGGCCCGCCTTCTCGGCAATGTCCGGCACCGGTGTGAACTTGGACACGACAAAAAACAGGGGGCCTTCCTGTTGCAGCGCGCTGGCGGTTTTCAGTAACGAGAGAGCGGTGTCATAGTTGGAGCCCAGCAGGGCCGTCATGCGGTCCTTGATCAGCGGCTGATCGTAGAGATGCACGATATTCGGATCGAGACCGACCAGGGGTTTTAACATCGCCCACATCAACTGCGCGGGGCTGGGCATTAACAGGGCGGGCACAACGCAGGCCGACAGCAGCAGACATAAGGCGGCAAGCTGCAGCCTGGGGGCAATTCGCATCGTCACAACATCATCTCAATGGTGAATGGGCATGGTGAGTGGGCAAGCGTGGGAAAGCAAGGCTGCCGCGCCCGGTGACGGCTCGCGGCTGTTCGTTCGATAATCGCGCGGCTGCACCACCCGCCTCACCCATCGTCAGCGCCAAATACCAGGAGAGATCCCCATGACCCCCGAACAAGTTGTCAGCGCTTTTTGTCAGACGCTCAATGACGAAGGCGTCGAAGCCGCATTGCGCTATATCGCCGAGGATTGTGTTTATCAGAACATGCCCTTTCCGCCGGTCCATGGTCCGCAAGGCGTGCGCGACACCTTGCTCGGATTTTTCGAGATCACCGGGCCGGTGCGCATCGAGACGCTGCAGCAGGCGGCGGTCGGCGATTATGTATTCAACGAACGGCTCGATCATTTTGCGCCGCCTGGCGGTCGTGCCTTTCCCCTGCCGGTGGCCGGCGCGTTCAAGGTTCGCGGCGACAAGATCACCGAATGGCGGGACTACTTCTGCATGCGCCAGTTCGCCACCGGCACCGGCATCGCACTCTGATCCAAAAGCCCGATGGAGCGTCATCACATTCTGGTCTGGGATCTGCCAACGCGACTGTTTCACTGGTCGCTGGTGGGGCTGTTCATGCTGTCCTGGTGGAGCGGCGAACAAGGGGGTACGGCCTTCAGGATCCACCAATGGTCGGGTTATGGGATCTTGAGTCTGGTGTTATTCCGCCTGGTCTGGGGCCTGGTCGGTGGCGAGTACGCACGCTTCGCACAGTTTGTTCACGGGCCGCGGCGTGTGCTGCGTGGCGTGGCGGAGTTGCTCAGACCCGGGCCACTGGCCCAGGTCGGCCACAATCCGGTGGGTGCTTGGATGGTGGTCGCACTTTTGTTCGGCCTGCTGGTGCAGACCGTCACCGGTCTGTTTGCCAATGACGACATCATGAATGAGGGGCCGCTGGTGGCCCATATTGGCAAAGACCTGAGCGACACCCTGAGCGGCGTGCATGGTGTCAATTTTGTGATTGTGCTCGTGCTCGTGAGTGTGCACGTATTGGCCATCGTGTATCACCGTTTGCGCAAAGGTGAGCATCTGACCCAGGCCATGATCACGGGCCGTCGAATGCTGCCAGCCCCCGCTACCGCACCGCGCACCGCCAGCAGCTGGCTGGCCCTCGTGCTGCTGGCACTGGCTGCTGGTATGGTAACCCTGCTTATCAACCTGTGAAGGAGACATAGACTGTGGGTCAACAAACAATTCGCTGGCTGGCCGCCGCACTGTGCATGCTCGGTTGCGCCTCGGCAGCCGCCGCCGACAAACCCGAATACGCGGTGGAATATCGCCAAGGTGTGATGAGTGCCATCGCCTGGAACGTCGGTCCGATGGGCAAGATGGTCAAGGGCGAGAGCGATTTTGATGTCAAACGCTTCGCCTTCCTGGCCGATCGTGTTGCTGTGCTCGTGCCCATGGCGCTGGAGGGTTTCACGCCTGATACCGCGGCGGTCAAATCCCACGCCAAAGCCGAACTCTGGCAGCACCAGGACGACTTCAAAAATCGCTTGGAAAAATTACACAGCGCCACCACCGAACTGGCCAAGGTTGCCAAAACCGGGGATGAGGCAGCAATGCGCGTGACCTTTGGCGACACGGTCAAGATCTGCAAGGGCTGCCACGACGAATATCAGACCAAACATTAATCCCGCACTGGCCATCGTGCCAGCCCGCGACTCAGCGACCCAGGGGGTGTCGAATGTACTTGAACATGCGTAACACAATCGCGCTGTGGCTGCTGCTCGGCACGGCCATCCCGGCCTCGGCCGCCGATCCGGTGGATGCCGATATATCGGCTTCGCCGAGCTGTGCCTACTCCGTTGAGTCCGCACCGAAGACTGTGCACGACACCTTAAATCCGGCCTACGCCGAGGACTCCAAGATTGACCTCAAAGAAGTGGCTGGTCGCATGAAAGCGCTGATGAACGAGATTGGCAGCTGCCTGGCCGTCGCCCAGGACCCGGGCAATGACGCACCCACCAGGAACCACGATATCGGCGAGTGGTTGTCGCTCAACCAGTGGATGTATCGACTGACGATGTTCGTTGACCAGAACGCCCGCGGCGATCATCACATGGACTGGAAACGCGAATTCGAAACCTTCGTCGATGTGTACGAATTGAAGCACTGAGTGCCGTTTACCCTGTGCACATCTGGGTTGATGCCGACGCCTGTCCGCGCCTGATCAGGGACATCATCCTGCGCGCCGCCGAGCGACGTGGCATCACAACCACCCTGGTCGCCAATCAGTCCCTGCACCTGCCGCCGTCGCCCCATGTGCGCGGGGTGCGGGTGCCGGGTGGTTTTGACGAAGCGGACAAGCACATCGAAAACGCCGTGGCACCTGGCGATCTGGTGATCACGGCGGATATTCCCCTGGCGGCGGCCGTGATCGCACGCGGCGCGCTGGCGCTCAATCCGCGCGGCACGCTTTACACCAGCGAGAATATCGGTGAACGCCTGGCGGTACGCGACATGCTGGACGAGCTGCGTTCCGCGCGCCTGGTGCGCGGTGGCCCGCCACCCCTGGAGCAGAAGGACCGCCAGGCTTTTGCCAATCAATTCGACCGGCTGCTGGCGCGCGCGGTGCAGCCATGAACTTTGCCTGGTATGACTGCGTCGGCACCATCGGTGTGGTCATGATCCTGATCGCCTATTTTCTGGCCCAGACCGAACGCCTGTCGGGTCAGAGCATGGGCTATTCCGTGGTCAACCTGATCGGTTCGATCCTGATCACGGTGTCACTGGTGTACGACTTCAATCTGTCATCCTTCGTCATCGAAGTGGCATGGATCAGCATCAGTGTGTACGGCATCGTGCGCGCACGCCGGAGTGCAACGGCAACGGCTGCCAGCTAGCGTCACCGGCTGGCGCAGTGCCCGCAGCCCGGCTCTACTCACCCTAGGCGGTATTGTCATCAATTGCCCGCACGCTAAGATGCCTGGCCGAATCCCAGGAGCCACCCCATGATCGATGACCATCGCACCTATACCTTGCATCCCGGCAAGCTGAAGGCCTTTGTCGAACTCTATGGCAGCCAAGGCTGGCCACTG
>JANOXY010000179.1:0-2986 GCA_031418675.1 Pseudomonadota bacterium | reverse complement strand
GACGACGTTCTTCGGGTCGACCAGCGGTCGCGTGTGTTTATGCAATTGCTGATGCAGACCTTCGGCCTGGCTCTGGCCCAGATAGGACAGGCCGCCTTCCATGACGGACAGATCTTCAAAGCCGCGGGTCACCATCAAGCCGACCTTACGACCGGTGCCGGTGAGGATGGTGTTCAACATGCCGGTGCCGCAGTAGATATCGGCGCCACATTGGCGGTGCACGGCTGCGCTGTCCAGGCCCAGGGCTGCCGCCGCATCGGCCACCGACTCGCGATAGGACAGCGCCTGGTCGTCGCGCCGGCTGATGGATTTTCCGACGGTGAAGGTGCCATCGGGTTTGACCAGAATGGCGTCGGTCATGGTACCGCCGGCGTCCAGGGCGAGAATGAAATCTCGCGCGCCAGCAACGGTGGCAGCGGTGCTGCTCATGGTGTGCTCCCCTTGATTTGCGAAACCCAGTGCCTTGTCTGACAGCACGGGTTCTTCTGTAGGTCCGACTTCAGTCGGACATTTATCTGCGCCGCTCGCGCGTTCCTATCCCAGTGTCCGACTGAAGTCGAATCTACGCAGCTAGGGGCGTCTCACCGCAATATCCGACTGAAGTCGGACCTACAGAAGACCAGTATCTAGTGTAGGTCCGACCTCAGTCGGACATTTATCGTGGGCGCGAACTTACACCCAACCCGCCGTAACCTGCGGCGTGCGATCTTCATACCAATCACTGGCCTCATCGGCCAAAGGCGCACCGAGATATTCCCGATAAAACTTGTCCAGATCAGGTAACAACTCCATCACCACCGGATAGCCTGGCGCGACGACTTCCACACCGTGCTGGGTGGCGCAGTGCGGGCAAAAAAACTCGCGCACTTCCTGCCAGCCCGGCTCGGGCACGGCGGGTGCCGGGTCAAAAACCTGGGCCATGGCATCGAGGGTTTTGCGCGAGCGAATGCGACATGCGAGTTTCCAGTTTTTGCGGTAGTCACCAAACTCCTGGCCACAATCGCACTTCACAACCCGTTCACCGGTTGTTTTGGCGACGATATAAAGGCGGTCGCCGATCCGGAGCAGAATGCGCTCGGACCACGTCACCCTTTCCTGCAATACCGCGATGTAATTGAAAAAGCGCGCCTTATCCTTGCGCGGCATTTTCAGCAGCCGCTCGGAATTGTCCTCGTCAATGGTGCCATCGACGAGTTGGCGGATAAGCTCTTGACTGACGGCGTGGGTCTCGCTCATGGCTTATTCCTCGCCAAAGGCAAAATCGGCCGGCAGAGCCCAGAAGCCGGTGAATTCTTTTCTGAACTTGGCAAACGACAGGCTCTGGTCATACATCTCAAACACTTCGGGCACGAAGTTGCGCGCTTGCACTTGTTCGCGTTCTGCTTTCCACCATTGTTCTGCCGGCACCGATTCTGCTATGCGCTGGCGTCGCAGTTCAGCGCGCTTGGCGGTGGTGGCTGCAACATCGAGTTGCCATTGTCCGTCGGTGCCTTGAATGGCAATCACACCATGCATCTCGCGTACAAAATCGTAACGCGGGCACATGCCGTCGTTGAGATCACGAATGACGGCCAGCGGATCGCGGTCCAGTGGGTCACCCCAGCCGCCCGACGAACCGGCCGCATCAACGAACAGATCGTTGTCCTTCAGCGCCAGTTCCGGGCAGTCGGTTTTCCAGATCTCGAGATTGTCGACGGTAAGGCGTCCGTCATCGACCATTTCCAATAGCTCGCGTGCATCCCGCGGTGTTTCGCCTTCGGTGATCAAGGTGTCGAGATTGGTGCCACGTGCCGAGATCATGAAACTGCCGGGTCCGGGGTAAGCGCCGCTCATGCCGAGACCCACGGAGGGCGTGCAGGACAATCCACCGTTGGGGCGGGTCAGACCAATGTGCCTGCCCGGTTGCACACACCAGTGCACGGCCGAGTTGCCCGGTCCGCCGCGATACTTGCCATGGCCAAAATAGCCGGGTAACAACTTGCGGCCGAGATAAAACAAGGGCGGGATGGTGCTCTCAAATTCTTCGGCGTCACCGATGGTGGCCATCTGCGACCACGCAGCCCACACCAGCGGTTCACCGTCCTTGTAACACCACGCACCGCGCCCCGTGCCGCCCAGCCATTCGAAATTGGTAAAACCATAGCTGGTGCCGTTTTCGGTCGTGCCCTGGCCCTGGAACGCACCCCAGTTGCCATCAACCGTAAACGCTTCTTCGAGATAACCGCGGGCGAACATCGCGCGACTCACCGCGCCATAACCGATGCTGTTCAAGGCCACGGTCTGGGCCCACAGATTGGCGTTGCTGGTGAATTCGTTGTCCGGGTTGTAGATGCTGCCCTTGGGATAATTACGCTGCACCGCCAGGTCGATACCGGCGGTGACCTTGGTGTTATGGGAAAACGAATTGATCATGCCGAGAAAAACCGCGCAGTCGGCACCACCCGGCGTGGCGTTGTATGAGTGATAACCCCATTTGGAACTGCCCTCAGTATCGAACATCAAGCCGTTTTCATTGGGCTCTACGCTGCCGCGTACGTGGATGAGGGTGTTCTTGTCGGCGTGGGACCAGACGTGCTGCAGGCCTTTGTACTTCACCAGGCGGAAAGCACAACCGTTGTAGGTGCCAGGCACCATGGTGTCGCGCATATTGTCGACCACCATGCGGCGCGATTCTTCGATCACTTCGCGGATCGCGCGCTTGTAATAATCGATGCCAAATTCTTCAATGAGTGCGTGGGTCGCGGCGTGCACCATCGCGCAGCCCGCGAGGCGCATTTTATCGTCAAGTATGTTCATGGTCGCGGCGCGGGTACGACGTTCCCAGATCGCACGCCACCAGGATTCCTGTTTGAGATTGCGCCCGGTACGCATGGGCGGGCAGACCAGGCCGTCCATAAAAGTGTCGACCGAAAAAGTCGCCCAGGAACCGGCCACCGGTGCGCCATTTTCCATCAGGTGATTGATGCCCACCGCCCACGCCACGACT
>JANOXY010000178.1:0-5450 GCA_031418675.1 Pseudomonadota bacterium | reverse complement strand
ACCGCGCGATCCACATCTTCGGCGCGCGCTTCGGCGATGGTCAGGATCTCGCTGTCGTCGAAGGGATCGCGCACGCTGATACACGCACCGGCCAGACCATCGACCCATTCACCACTGATAAAAAGTTGGCGCGGCAGTTTGGCGATATTCACAACTTGGGGCAGATGGGGCATGGGCTGGTCCTGGATGGTGAAGGGCGTTGGTCGAGTTGAAACTAAAACTCCGCCGCCGTCGGCGCCAGTTCGCCCGAGGCATAACGGATTTCCAAACCCGGCGTCATGTTTTCCCACACCAGCAGCATCGAGCGCTTGGGTGAATAACCACGATGACTGATATCGGCCGGCATGGCCGCAATGTCGCCGGCTTTCATGGTGATCACCGCACGCGGTGCGGCGGTGTTTTTGTCCGCCACCTGCCACGTGATTTCATCGGACAGTTGGATGAACCACTCGACGCGATCATTACCATGCAGTATCGGCAGGATGTGTTCTTCCGAGGTTGGACAGTAGGCGCTTTGACCAATCACTGAGACCACCGATGGGTTCCATGTCACCGGTGAGCGCGACAGGTAGGAAAAAAGATTGAAGGCCGACAGCTGGCCTTCGAAGCCAGGCTCGGTGTGCACGACCGGTTCGTCCTGGGGTACGTCGGCAAATTGACGATTGACATGAAAGCCGCGCGCGTCGGTGCGCAGCTGTGTATCACCCGCACTGCCAACAAAGCGCTCCGCCAGCTCACGCTGAAAGTTCACCGCACTATCGTTGTTGCCCTTCTTCGAGCCATAGGGACTGCCGGTTTCCAGCGGCGCCGCGAAAGGGTCAAAACCGGCATTGGTCCAGTCCGATAACAGTGCGTGAAAACAATTATGCAACGCATTGGCATCAAAGCGTTCGCAGAAATCGGTGCCGGCCTGTTTGTAGCCGGCGTTATAGCTGCCGACAAACACATCGACCGAGCCATAATGATTAACGGTGCCAAACACCTCATCAAAATTCACCCAGCCGTAAAAAAATCCCCAGGCGACATCACGCATCATGGCGCGCAGGAACAGACCAACATCGCTGACATAGGTGCCCTTGGGATAGGACACGCGCACAAAGTATTCGTCCCGCGTAAAAGTGAAGCTGCCGATACTGAAAGCGTCATAGCCGTAGCGGGCGTCCAGCGCGGCGTGATGTGCGGTGGTGATGATAGCGAGCGACGTGGCGGAGTTTGAGTGCGTATCGGCCATGGTCTTGTTCCTCTTATTGGACGGAAGTAGCGGCGTTCAGTGCTGACAAATCTGTGCCCAGCGTTGTAATGATTGTGGTCCCTGTTGTGACTGCAGCAACACCACACCCAGGTTCTTCGGTCGTAATTGATAAGCAGCACCTGCCGGCAACAGGGCCAGATGCCCCCGTTGCAGGCTGACGTGCCCCATCTTGGTCCCGGCCGGTGCGCCGGCCAGCCGCACGGCCCCGGACGGGGCGGCACTCGATCGCCGCTCAGCTTCCGTGAGCGCGACAAAATGGATATCGATCTCGCCCTGCATGACCAGGCAGGTTTCGTCATGGCTGCTCAGAAACCAGGGTGAATCGCCTTCGGCGCGCGCGCATTCGATGGTGAATTCGAGATTCTTGGCCACCACCACACGTTCCCAAGGGCGTGATTGTCTGGCCACTTCAAACATGTTTGAAAACAGATAACGCGGGGCGGCATCGTTGCCGATGATCTCAACCCCGCCTTTGACAAAGTTATCAATGGAAGCAAAACGTGTGGCGGTGCTCATGGTGATGAATCCCCCTGTGGTCAGCGGTGGAACTGTGCCGCCGCGGCGACATGTCGTGAGTGTGGCAGCGCGCCCAGCCGCTGGCACGCAACACAAGCCGGCCGCGCGGACCTTACTCTAAACGATTGGCAGGTTTTTGCTGCTGGCGCGGGCGCCATGGGCCGTGGCCACTCAAGGCGGCGCGCACGCCCGCCACGGACTCAACGGCGCAATCTCAATGTCACTGGTTGCGCCGACCGAGCACAACAGTACGGTACCGTCGTCGCGCACCGGCCCGGGGCCGACACCGTTAGGCGACGGCGATCGCACTGGCATCACGCTGCCGCGCAGCAGATGGGCACGACATATCGTGCAGCGGCCCTGCAGACAGCCACTCGTGAGGCGCAGGCCGGCCACGGCGGCGGCCTTGATCAATGAACGACCAGCCTGGGCCCTGAACTCAACGCGTGTGCCATCGCTTGCCATCAAGATCACCCGATGCCCGCTGTTCCCCGCATCGTTCATCGTCAAGTCAGGGCTGGGGAATGTCGGCCGCGGCCGGTACTGCAAAACCACGCACCACCGCCGGTCGCGCTGCGATATCACGATACCAGCGCAATACCTGGGGAAAATCATGCAGCGATACCGCTTGCCATGCGTAGCGCGCAGCCCACGGCCAGATGGCCATGTCGGCGATGGTGTAGTCCTTACCGGCGACATAGGCGTGCTGGCCCAGACGTCGGTCCAGCACGCCATAAAGCCGTTGTGCCTCCTGGGCGTAGCGCTCGCGCGCATACGCCGATTTATCCGGATTGAAGTGCACAAAGTGATGGGCCTGGCCCAGCATCGGACCAAAGCCTCCCATCTGCCACATCAACCACTCGAGGGTGGCGGTGCGCGCACGTGCTTCGGTCGGCAAAAAGCGTGCTGCCCGTTCGGCGAGATAGATCAGAATCGCGCCCGATTCCATTAAGCTCACACCGCTGTCGTGATCAACGATCGCGGGAATTTTGTTGTTGGGACTGACGGCGAGAAACGCCGGCGTAAATTGCTGGTTGCTGGTGATATCAATGCTGTGCACCGTGTAGGCCGCGCCCAGCTCTTCGAGCAAAATTGAAACCTTGCGGCCATTGGGTGTCGACCAGGTATACAGATCTAGCATCGTTGTATTTCCTCGAGCAGACGTGAATTGCGCGCTACGCTCGTCGCACGCGTGCAGGCTGGCGCTGGCTCATGATAAGGATCGCGGCGGCCACCGCCCAGTGTCGAGGATCGTTATTGCCGCTCCAGCGCAGCGCGTGTTAGCGTGCCTCGTATGGCTGCTGTGCGCAGGTCACCGTGGGGCGGGACCTGTGGCCCGCACGCCTACTCGACCCGTTAGCCCGTTCCATTGTGTGGAGAGCACCCATGTCAGCAACCCCCGGCAGTTTCTTGACCCGTCACCACCACATCACCATCGCCACCGGTGGCGCGCAGGAAGATTACGATTTCCACACCAAGGTGCTGGGTCTGAAGAGCGTGAAAAAAACCGCTTTCTACGACGGCGTAGCACCCATTTATCACCTCTACTACGGTAACGACAGCGGCGAAGAGAGCTCGCTGGTGACAACTTTCCCGGTCGCTCATACCGGCGTGAAAGGGCGGCGCGGCAGCGGACAGATCCGTTATGTGAGCCTGTCGATTCCACCGGCGGCGCTCGATTTCTGGCGCGAGCGCCTGGGCAAACACGGCTTTGCGGTGACTGACAACGAACGATTTGGCGAGCGTTATCTCGACTTTCAGCATCCCTGCGGTGTGGAGTATTCGTTGGTAGCAGTGGCCGATGACCTACGCAAACCCCACAGCAAAGGGCCGGTGCCAGCTGAACTAATGATCCGTGGTACCCACTCCATCGGCGTATCGCTGCGCGATGCCGAGACCATGGAAGAATTCATGCAGATGGGCTGGGGAGGCACGCGGACGGCTGAGGATCGCAACCTGATCCGCTATCAGCTGGGCGCCGGCGGCACCGGCACACTCATCGATTTTGAAGTGGAGCCGGCGCGCAAAGCCGGTACCTGGATCGTGGGCGAGGGCACGGTGCATCACATGGCGTTTCAGATCGGCAACCGCGAACAGCAAGCCCAGCTCAAGTTCCACCTCGAAGGTCTCGGTTATACCGATACCTCGGACGTGAAGGATCGCGGCTACTTTGATTCCATCTACGTGCGAACACCTTCGGGTGCGATGTTTGAAGCCACGGTCAGTCATGACGACGGTTTCACCTGCGACGAGCCGCGCGACAAACTCGGCACGGAAGTGATGCTCGCCCCGCAGCTCACCATGAGCCGCGAAGAAATGCTGACACAGCTCGGTTATCTGCAAGACTAAGTTCCCATGGTGAGCGCAGCTCCGGCTGCGCTCACCGGCCGCTGATTTTCCAAGCTCCGTTTTTTCCAATTTCAGCTAAACGTCGCTCGCCGACGACACGCCCCGCGTGACTTCGCACTTTTACGTCGAAATTTTGCGACGTGCTTCCGCATCCAAGTGCCAAACCGGCCGCTAAAGAATTTGGCCCGTTTCCTGCTGTGGTGAGTCCAACACAACGGCAGTGTAGCCACCGACAGCTACCGCAAAAAATTCGAAACGAAGGAGAAGATCATGCTCAGCCTGGCACAGGGTTTGCGCATCGCGACGCTACTCGGCGCATTTGCTCTGGCGAATGGCGCGGCGGCGTTCCCCATCAATGACACCTACTACGGCGGCAATGATCATCACTACGGCGACATTATCGGCGGTCCCGTGTTCGACGTGCAGGGCGCCCGCATCAAGCGCGACGGCACGATGGTGACGGTGAAGATTTTCACCAGTCTCGCTGGCCACGCCGATGAATTTCTTTATCCACAACTGACCAATCGAGCTGCCAGTAAGCTCAACGGCCGTGCCATGGGGATCGGCTATGGCGATCTTTTTCTGGCCACCGAGTGGACGCCCTTTGGCAACGACCCCCATCACCTGCAGGACAACAACCTCACCGGTACCCGCTGGACCTATGGCTTTTCGATTGACGGTGACCGCTGGACCGATGCCGGTGGTAGCGGCACTTTCTACGCACTGACCGGTGCGACTAACGACGCCAATGCGCTGTTAAGCAGCGACTTCCTGTCGGGCGGCGTATTTCGCGATGGCCAGGAGGTAGGAATTGATCGGGCGTCACCCACGGTGGTGGCCTTGGGTAAGGGCAGCTGGTCGGTCAACACCACCGCGGGTAATCGCCATCTCAGCTTCAACTTTGATGTGGCCGGCAGTGAGCTGGCGCTGTCACCCAATATCGCGCTGCATTGGGCGATGAGCTGTGCCAACGACACCATTGAAGGTGTGCAGTTTGTACCCGAGCCCGGCACGCTGGCCTTGATGTTGCCGGCGTTACTGGTATTCGGTCGTCGGCGCAAGGCTTAGCGTCTGTCGGGCTCAAGTTTTTTTAAACCCAACTCGGCGAGATGCTCTTCAAGAAAATCAAGCCGATCATTGCCCCAGAAGATCTGATCACCCACAACAAAGCTCGGCACGCCGATCACACCCAGTGACTCGGCCTCCTGCCAGTTCTCCTGCAAGCGTGCCAGCAACCTGAAATCATTCAGCGCTGCGTGCACCGCCACCACCGGCAAGCCGATGTCGCTGGCCACACCCTCGAGTACTTCCGTATTCCCTATGTCCTGGCCCT
>JANOXY010000177.1:0-3144 GCA_031418675.1 Pseudomonadota bacterium | reverse complement strand
GCGACATCGGTGCCCTCTTCAGTTTTGCCGAGGGTGAAGACGCTGTTGTTGAGCACCTGGTGGCGCATGGCGTGCCGCTGCATGCGGGCCCTATGGAACTTTAAGGGCTACCGGGTGGAGAAGCGCTCGCTATCAATAGCTTCAAGCTTCAGCGTATGAAAGAAGCGCTCGCACACGGGTTGTTTTAGCAGTTTCCGGTGCTACTCATTTAGGCCACGACTAGAAGCCGCTGCGAGATACTTCCAGTGCTCGACTCATCGTCGTAATCTTGAACTGCGTAACATGCTCGGCCATGAATACGTACTACCTCAGGCTCTTCGCGAAGTACGTGGCGGCTTTTTAGTTGCGATCGCCGGCTCCTCTACATCGGACGACGAACAGCGTGCTCAATTGAAGAACTTTGCCCGACGGCTGAATTTTATGCCTCGACGTGATCTGGCTATCAGCCTCCTGCTCTTCGTCGCTGCCATGCTGTTCTTTGGGTGGGTAAGTGTGCGGCCCGAATTCAACGGGCTGCTGTCTGATTCCTACGTGTATCTCGCGGCAGCCGAAGCGATGGCGCCTGGTGCAGGCTCAAACCCCGCGCTCGTGCGACACATCCTGGGAGCCTATCCGTTTCCACCGCTCTACCCGCTGATCTTGGGGCTGTTCGGCGGAGGATCGGCGGCGCCGGTGCTGACCTACTGCATCGGTGCAGCGACCCTGGCCTTGGTCTGCGTGCTGTTTCGCTGTTGGCTGCGCGGGCTCGGCGTACCTCAACTTGCGGCGCTCCTGGCCTGCGTGGCCTTGGCCCTTTTGCCACTGACGCTGCAGATGAGCATGGGCGTGTTGAGCGAACCGTTGTACATGGGCTTCGTGCTTGGTGCTGCGATACTGATGAGCACGCGCCGCCCGACGGCGCGCCATTGGCAATGGGCGGCCGCGTTCGTGGCGATGGCGACGCTGACGCGCAGCGTCGGGGTGACCGCGCTCGCTGCGTTCGGACTGTGCTGGCTGTTGGCGCGCGCCTGGCGCATCGCGCCGCTCGCACCGGTTATCGCGCTGCTGCCACCCGCTGCGTGGACTCTAGTCAAACAGCTCGCCGGCTATCGTGACTACACGCTCGAGGTGGTGACCGCGCGCGATCTGCTCGGGCCCATCGCGGTGAACGTTCAAGCCTGGCGTCAGTTCGCGGTGCAGGCGGTGGATCTGGCGACCAACAACTACAGTGCCTCTGTACTCGCGCTGATCGGCGTGGTGGTGGGCGCGGTGCTGATTGTGCGACTCGTGCGCGGTGCCTTTGATGCGTGGTATTGCGCGATCTATCTGGCCGTCATGATGCTCTGGCCCTATCCACATCACGTCGCACGCTTCCTGTTTGTGCTGACGCCGTTTGTGATTGGGTATGGTGTGCTCGGCACTCAGATGCTCGCGTCGCGTTTACGCGTGCTCGCCGGTGTACTGCCGGCAACGGTGCCGACGCTGTTGTTGGTGCTCGCTTTGCCGAGCTCCGCGATCCTGACCGGTAATCTGTGGCGCCAGCACAGCGCCGTACTGGCGACGGCGATGCGCAGTCCTGGGTGGCATCAGGTTGACGCTGCGCGGGCGGCGAGCGCGATGGCTTTTGCCCGTCGACTGGCGAGCTTTCAGGCAAGGTATCTGCCGCGAGTGCCGGCAAACGCATGTGTCGCTTCCGTGATTCCGCAGCAGGTGTTGGTATACGGTCCGCGGGCGGGCATCGATTTGGCAAAGTCCCGCGCGAACGGCCTGACACTGGCGCAGGCGTTGGCCGACTGTCCCTATGTGCTGATGGTGGCGGCGCAACCCTATCCGCCTGTAAAAGGCATTGGCAGTCTTTACCCGTTCGACGCCATTCACAAACGCATGGAAGTGCTCGCTTTTGAACGTGACCGGCCGTCGGATCCGGGCAGCCCACTGATCGCCATGCTCGCTAAGATCCACTGATGCCCCGCGCTGGGGAAGATCAGGGCTGGGCGTAACCCTCGATGGGACCGTGCATTGAATGGACTAGCGCACCCCGGACGCGGTGCTCGCCCTAGCCATTGTCGGGATCTGCGTCGGCGCTGACCCCGGGTTCCCGGGCGAGAAATTACGAGCACTGATAGCGTGTTAAATCCAACATGTGATAAATTCGAAAAGGAAGTTATCGTTACTATCTAAATTTTATGAAAAAGCAGAGCGGCGGCCACGACGAGAACGCACGGTCCATGGGCGCCGGCATACCTCCTCGAGGCGCTCCCAGGAAGCTTTCTGGCGGTCGCGCCATGGCCAAATTGCGGGCCGTTGGTGAGCTGCGCGTTCTGCTGCTCGAACCCAATGTGCGTTTGGTTAACACGGTACGGCGCCAGATCCGAAATCTGCCCGGCTCGATCACAGTCAGCATGCAGGCGGTATCCAGTTTGTCGGCCGCACTCAATCAGATGGACAGCCACAAATTCGATGCAGTGCTGGTCGCGCTGCAATTCGCCGATGGCAAACAGCTCGAAGCGATACGGGGAATTCAGGCGAGCGATCCCAACCTGCCCATGATCGTGCTGGCCCGCTCGGCAGATGAACCAGCGGTAGCGGCTGCATTGGCTGCCGGAGCCGACGACTTTCTCGAAGCGGGTTTCAACGATGGCGGGCTACTGCTCAGGACGCTGCGCTACGCCATCGAACGTAAGCACACCTCGCGCCACCTTGCTTTCCTCTCGCAGTTCGACAAATTGACCGGACTCGCTAACCGCGAGCTATTCCATGACCGCGTACAGCAGGCAATCCATCGCGCTGGTCCCTCCATGCGCCTGGTTGCGGTCATCTCGCTGGACGTCGATCGCTTCAAGTCGATCAACGAAACCTACGGCTATGGAGCGGGGGACGAGCTGCTTGTGACGGTTGCCTATCGCCTCAGCGCCTGCGTACGTAAGGGCGACACGATTGCCCGCACCGGCAGCGACGAATTCGCAGTATTGCTCGAGAATCTGAACGACCCTGTGGAAGTTGAGCCTCTATGTCAGAAGATTCTGAACGGTTTAGCCGAACCTGTATTTGTGCGAGGCGAGGAGATCTCGATAACCGCGAGCATCGGCGCGAGCGTCTGTCCCGGCAACGAAGTTGTTGGTGGGGAAGTGGCGCAACTGCTCTGTAAAGCCGACAACGCCATGC
>JANOXY010000176.1:0-3552 GCA_031418675.1 Pseudomonadota bacterium | reverse complement strand
CAACGTGCGCCGTCGCGATCGTGATCCCACGCTCGCGTTCTTCGGGCGCGTTGTCGATTTGGTCGTACGCTTTAACGTCTCCGCCAAATTTCGCCGCCGACACCATCGTCAGCGCTGCCGTCAGCGTCGTCTTACCGTGATCTACGTGACCAATGGTCCCCACATTCACATGCGGTTTTGTACGCGAAAACTTTTCCTTGGCCATGGCTCTCTAACCCTCTAGTACTTTGCCGTTTAGATCGTGGCGGTAAGACGCCGACTAACTTCTCTTGATGATTACGTCAGCAATATTGCTGGGAGCTTCGGCATAACGCGCGAACTCCATGGAATAGGTCGCGCGGCCTTGGGTCACCGAGCGCAAATCGGTCGAATAGCCGAACATTTCGGCGAGTGGCACTTCGGCACGAATCACTGCACCAGCCGGCGATTCGTCTGTACCCAGGAGAACACCCCGGCGGCGGCTCAAATCGCCATTCACTGTGCCCATATAGTCATCGGGGGTGACGATCTCGACACTCATTAGCGGCTCAAGCAGCACGGGTTTCGCTTCGCGCATACCTTCCCGGAAGCCGATCGAACCCGCAATCTTGAACGCCATTTCGTTTGAATCAACGTCGTGAAACGAACCGTCATGCAATGTCACTTTGACGTCCACGACGGGATAACCGGCCAAGACACCATTGGCGAGAGATTCTTGCACCCCCTTCTGAACGGCGGGAATGTATTCCCGCGGGACGGCGCCGCCAACAATGCCGTTTACAAACACAAAACCTGTACCCTGCGCAGTGGGCTCAAGCTTCAGCACCACGTGGCCATATTGTCCTCGGCCACCGCTCTGGCGAACGAACTTGCCCTCGGCGTTTTCAACAGTGGCTTTGATAGTCTCGCGATAGGCCACTTGGGGTTTGCCAACGTTCGCATCGACCTTGAACTCGCGCCGCATGCGGTCAACGATGATCTCTAGATGCAGTTCGCCCATTCCGGAAATAATGACTTGGCCGGATTCCGCATCCGTCGCAACGCGGAAAGACGGGTCCTCGGCGGCCAGCTTCTGCAGGGCGACCCCCATCTTTTCCTGGTCCGCCTTGGTCTTTGGTTCGACCGCAACCGCGATAACCGGATCCGGAAACTCCATGCGCTCGAGAGTGATGGTGCGGTCAACGTCGCACAGCGTGTCCCCGGTCGTCACATCCTTGAGACCTACGGCGGCTGCGATATCACCGGCACATACGGCCTTGATCTCTTCGCGGCTGTTGGCGTGCATTTGCAGGATGCGGCCAAAACGCTCTTTTTTGCCCTTCACCGGGTTGTAAACGGTGTCGCCCGATTTCACGACGCCGGAGTAAACGCGGAAGAAGGAAAGCGTTCCTACAAAAGGATCGGTCGCAATCTTGAATGCGAGTGCGGCGAAGGGTGCATCGTCGGCGGCCGGACGTACATCTTCGCTCACACCATCCTCGGCCAATCCTTTGATCGCCGGCACGTCGACGGGCGCAGGAAGATATTCCACGACCGCGTCGAGCAAAGCTTGCACGCCTTTGTTCTTGAACGCAGAGCCACAGAGTACCGGTACGATTTCGTTATTCAGGGTCCGCCTACGCAGACCGGACTTGATCTCTTCGACACTCAGCGCCTGGCCGTTGAGGTACTTTTCCGTCAATTCCTCGGATGCCTCGGCGGCGACTTCAATCAGCTGCTCGCGTAGCTTCTTGCAGATCTCAAGTTGCGCAGCCCCAACCTCACGCTCTTCGAAGCGCATGCCCAGGGTTGCTTCGTCCCAATAGATGGCCTTCATCTTGAGCAGGTCGATGACCCCCTCGAAGTTATCTTCCGCGCCGATGGGGAACTGCACCGGCACCGGGTTGCCACCGAGTCGCGTGCGGATTTGTTCGACGACGCGCAGGAAGTCTGCCCCTGCTCGGTCCATCTTGTTCACAAAAGCAAGGCGGGGAACGCCGTATTTGTTAGCCTGGCGCCAGACAGTCTCTGATTGCGGTTCAACGCCGCCGACCGCGCAGAACACACCAACCGCGCCGTCCAATACGCGCAGGGAACGCTCTACTTCGATAGTGAAATCGACGTGGCCCGGTGTATCAATGATATTGATGCGGTGCTGGGCAAATTGTTTGTCCATGCCTTCCCAGAAGCAGGTCGTCGCGGCGGATGTAATCGTAATGCCCCGTTCCTGTTCCTGTTCCATCCAGTCCATGACGGCCGCACCATCATGAACTTCACCGATCTTGTGCGAGACACCCGTGTAATAGAGTACCCGCTCGGTGGTCGTGGTCTTACCCGCGTCGATGTGCGCCATGATCCCGATATTTCGGTAGCATTCGATGGGCGTACTGCGGACCACGGTATATGTCTCAAAGTAGTCCGTGACTTACCAGCGGTAGTGGGAAAACGCACGATTGGCTTCAGCCATCTTGTGCGTATCTTCGCGCTTCTTCACAGCCGTGCCACGATTGTCATAGGCCTCAACCATTTCGTTGGCCAAGCGTTGACCCATCGATTTTTCGCTGCGCTTACGCGCTGCATCGACCAGCCATCGCATGGCAAGCGCAACACGCCGATTGGGGCGCACTTCTACCGGTACCTGGTAGGTGGCACCGCCGACACGGCGAGATTTTACTTCGACCTTCGGTTCAACGTTTTCAAGCGCTTGTTTAAAAACATCGATCGCCTGACCTTTGCCGCGGTGTTCGACCTCCGACAAGGCACCATAGACGATTTTCTCGGCCACCGCCTTTTTACCGCGCGACATGACCATGTTTATGAACTTGGCCACCGTGCGATCCCCGTACTTCGGATCCGGCAGGATTTCGCGTTTTGAAGCAACGTGACGTCGAGACATCGTATTCGCCCTGGATTAGCGGTTCGTCGGGGTTAGGCTTTGGGACGCTTCGCGCCGTACTTGGAGCGTCCTTGGCGGCGTGCAGTGACGCCAGAGGTATCTAGTGTGCCGCGCACCGTGTGGTAGCGGACACCCGGCAGGTCTTTGACACGACCGCCGCGAATCAGAATTACCGAATGTTCCTGGAGATTATGTCCCTCACCACCAATGTAGGTGGTGACTTCCTGGCCATTGGTCAGGCGGACACGGGCCACTTTGCGCAGAGCCGAGTTCGGCTTCTTGGGCGTGGTGGTATAAACACGCGTACAGACGCCCCGCTTCTGCGGACAGGCCTCAAGAGCTGGAACGTTGCTCTTTTCGGCTTTACGCCGGCGTGGTTTGCGCACTAATTGGTTTATTGTCGCCATGGCCTTCAGCGCTCTTCGGTAATTCCGATTGTTAAACAGCAAAACTTTCAGCGTCGTCAGTCCACCCTGGTGCATCAAAATCACCGGGGTCTGCCCCACCGTGGGGGGGGCTTGTTTGTTTCGTAAAACGACGGAGTAAAAACACGACAGGGAGGTTTTCACCTGCCTGTCGTAGAAGCGGGATTATAGGGATCCAGCTTGAGGCATGTCAACGCTTAACTCATGCACTTTTCGTAGTCGACTCTGCTTCCGGCGTAGCTTCGACTTCGCGCAGCTCCGCCATCAACTCGG
>JANOXY010000175.1:0-3430 GCA_031418675.1 Pseudomonadota bacterium | reverse complement strand
GCCGGTGCGCTCAACCGGCGCGAGCCAGGCGCTGCACGGCCAGAGCGCCGCCTTGGCGGCGCTGAAAGCAAGCCAGCTGGTGGTCGATCTTACCGTCGAAGGTTTGTTGCATGCCCCGCAGCTGCCGGACATCCTCGGCGCCGGCGCGCGGGTATTGATGGTGTCGAACGAGCACCCCGATGCACTGGAGCGCCTGGTACCAGTGGCGGCCGATGAAACCGTCGCTCGCGCGGCAATCAAAGCCTGTCGCGGCGCCAAGGCCATGCATGTGAGTTCGGCGGCGGGCACCGATTTGCATGTGGACTTAACCGATGCCCGCACCGGCGGCGTATGGGGTTGGGCCGACAAACCCGGCATGTTGTCCCATTGGCCGGGTGGCATCGTGGTCAATTTTCCCAAAGCGGGTGCGGTCAACGGCCGCCTGGTGATGGATGCCGGCGACATCAACCTGACCTTCAAGCGTTACCTCACCAGCAGCGTTGAACTCATCATCGAAAACGATTTTGTCACCGCCATTAAGGGTGTTGGTACCGACGCGGAACTCATGCGGCGCTATCTTGCGGCCTGGGGTGATGCGCAGGCTTACGGTGTCAGCCACGTTGGCTGGGGTCTGAACGAACGGGCGCGTTACGAGGCGCTGGCCATGTACGACCAGCGCGACACCAATGGCACCGAGCTGCGTGCGTTTGCCGGCAATTTTCTGTACTCCACAGGCGCGAACGAGATGGCCGGGCGTTTTACTGAAGGTCATTTTGATTTGCCAGTGCGCAATTGCACGGTCACTCTCGATGGGCGCGCAGTGGTCGAGGCTGGGCAACTCGTCAAGGCATAAACCTATGGTTGAAGACGCGCCGATTTTTGATCCCGTCGCTTTCCGCTTGAGCGGGCAGGAAGCCGAGTTGACGACGCTTGCGCGGCGTCTCGGGCAAAACAAGTTTGCGGCGCGCGCGGCAACTTTTGATCGCGAAGCGCGCTTTCCAACCGAGAACTATGTCGACCTGCGCGAAGCCGGCCTGCTTGGCATCTGTGTCCCGCGCGAGCACGGCGGTCTGGGTGCGGACTATCGTGCCTATGCACTGACGGCGGCTGAAATTGGTCGCTATTGCGGGGCGACGGCACTGACCTGGAACATGCACGTCTGTTCCTCGCTGTGGAGTGGTCCGCTGGCCGATGGCATGGACATGGACGCCGATGAGCGGCGCGAACACGCGCGTAAGCGCGCGCTGCATTACGCACGCATCGTTGAACAAGGCGCCATTTACGCCCAGCCGTTTTCTGAAGGTGGCAGCGCGGCCGCCGGGGCCGTGCCTTTTGCCACCTCGGCGCGACGTGATGGGGATGGCTGGCGGCTGAACGGACGCAAAATTTTTGCCTCCTTGTCCGGTAGCGCCAATTACTACGGCATTCTCTGTACAGAAGAACGCGGTGACGCGGCACCTTCGCGCCGCCATACCCTGTATGTCGCGGTGCCGGCCACGGCGCGCGGTGTCAGCGTTACGGGTGAATGGGATCCACTCGGCATGCGTGGCACGGTATCGCGTACCTTGCTGCTGGATGACGTGTGGGTCAGCAGCGACGAGGCCTTGATGCCCGCGGGTCTTTATTACCAGGCGGCAACACGCATGCCGCACATGTTCCTGACCCTCACCCCAACCTACATTGGGATCGCACAAGCCGCCTACGATTTCACCGTGCGCTATCTGCGCGGCGAGGTGCCAGGGCAGGGTGGTGACAAGCGGCGCAGCTCGCCGGCAAAACAGCACAATGTCGCGGATATGCAGATCCGGCTTGAACAAACCAAGGCGCTATGGTTCCAGGCGGTCTCGGAAGCCTGCATAGACCCCAGTCGTGAGCAGGTCATGCGCGCTTACGCGGCGCAGTTCAGCGCCATGGAAAATGCCAACGAACTCTGCCAGCTCGCCATCCGTACTTGCGGTGGTCAATCGATGTTGAAATCCTTGCCGCTGGAGCGCCTCTATCGTGATAGCCGCTGTGGCTCGCTGATGCTGCCCTGGAGCGCCGACCTCTGTCTCGAGCGCATCGCACGCGACGCACTGTATCTGCCGGGCGAGAGCGACTAGTGTTGCCCTTTGCCGACTGGCTGGCGGCGCACGCGACGCGCACGCCCGCACAAGTTGCGTTGATTTTTGAAGAGACTGAATACACCTATGGCGTACTCAGTGCCCGCAGCGCGCGCCTCGCGCAGTGGTTGCAGCACGAGCAAGGCCTGCGCCCCGGCGCACGGCTGGCGTGGTTGGGATTGAATACCCCCGATTTGATCGCCTTGTTATTCGCCTGCGCGCGGGTTGGGGTGATTCTGGTGCCGCTCAACTGGCGCCTATCGGATCAGGAGCTGGCGGCTGTCGTGGCCGATGCGGGTGTCGCGCTGGCGGTGATCGACAGCTCATGCTGTGAGCGCTCCACAGCCCTGCCGGGCATAACACAGGTCACAGTGCGCTATCGCTGTGATGGGTTGGCGCAGTTACCGGCAGACGCGCTGGGCGACGCTGCGGTGACCAGCTATGCGGCCCCGCAGCGTGGGGTGATGCTGGTTTATACCTCCGGCACCACCGGTCGTGCCAAGGGCGCCCTGCTGAGTCAGGATGGCTTGTGCCACAACGCACGCAACGCCCAGCACATGCACGACATGAGCGCTGCGGATCGCATCCTGACCGTACTGCCGATGTTTCACGTCGGCGGGCTCAATATTCAAACCTTACCGGCCTTGGCCTGCGGCGCAACGGTCATCCTGGAAGCGCGCTTCGACCCGCAACGAACCCTGGCGGCTATCCGTCGCGAGCGTCCGAGCTTGACGGTGCAGGTGCCGGCGACGCTCACCGCGCTGTTGGCTCATCCGGATTGGGCGCACACCGATTTGTCCTGCCTGCGCGCCTGTGCAACCGGCTCGACCGATGTGCCATTGCCGCTCATTGAAGCGCTGCACGCGCGCGGTTTGCCAGTGATTCAGATCTATGGCGCCACCGAGACCGGGCCCGTTGCCATCTACCAGCGTATTGAGCACGCCTATGACCACGCGGGCTCCATCGGTCGTGCCGGATTGCACACTGACATCCGTCTGGTTGACGAAGCAGGTAACGACGTCGCCGATGGCACGCCCGGGGAAATCTTGGTGCGCGGTGCGCACGTGGCGCTGGGCTATTGGGATAGTGCGACTGAACAGGCGGTGCCGTTCCCCGGCGGTTACTTCGCCAGCGGTGATATCGCAGTGCGCGATGCCGAAGGTTTTTACTGGTTTAAAGATCGGCGCAAGCACGTGATCATTTCCGGCGGCGAGAACATTTATCCGGCCGAACTGGAACGTGTGCTGGCTGCGAGCCATCTATTGCGTGAAGCCGCGGTGGCGGGTCGTGCCGATCCCCATTGGGGTGAGGTGCCGGTGGTGGTCGCGGTGCGGCACAGCCCTGAGACC
>JANOXY010000174.1:0-7485 GCA_031418675.1 Pseudomonadota bacterium | reverse complement strand
ATCGACCAAGCGCGCGGCCTGAGTGACGAGGCCTTGCGCAAGCTCTCCGACGCCGAGCTGATCCGTTACACCATCGACCGTGTCGGCTTCGAGCACCAGTACATCATCGACGTGTGGAACGGGTTTTTTTTCAATATGCGTCTGATGATGTTGACGCTCGCGTACATGGTGCAGAAGTGGTACGACGGCGATAACGACATGGCCGGCACCGATCTGATCACCGGCACTGAGCAGCGCAGCGCCACGGTCATCGAGAACAGCGCGCTGTGGGAGCTCTCGAAGGCCATCCGCAGCTCGCCGGTGCTGCAGAAGGACTTCATGGATCACCCCGGTGCCGCCTTCCTGCACGCCTTCGAGGCCCATGACGAAGGGCGTGCCTGGCTCGAACAGTATCGGGTATTCCTGGCCAAGAGTGGCCACCGCGGTCATGCCGACCGCGATTTTTATTTCAAGCGACGCATTGAAGATCCGGCGCTCGACTATCGCGCTTTCCAGTCCTTCCTGACGGTTGACGTCTCACACGATCCCGAACATCTCGAAGCGCAAAGCAATCGGCGGCGTGAAGGGGCCTATAAGGACGTGCTGGCAAACATCCGGCGCAAGCCATTCGGCCTATTCAAGGTCTGGGCGTTCAAGCGTGTTTATCGTTATGTGCAGACCATGTTGTGGTTACGTGATGACCACCGCGACTACGTCGACATCGCGACCTTCACCTACAAGCGCTGTTTTCTCGAAACCAATCGGCGACTGATGGCTCGCGGTCTGTTCGAGACCGATCGCGATTTCTGGTTCCTGACGGACCGTGATGTTTATCGGCTGCTGGAAGGCGTAGCGCTGACGCCGCTGCTCAAGGCCAAGATCAAGGCGCGCATGGCGGCGTTTGATCTGGCCGATCGCCGTGAGGCGAGTCCGCCCATGTACATGAAGCACAACCTTGCGCTGTCGTTTGATGAAGACAGCGGTGATGGCCTGCGCGGTGTTGGTATGAGCAAGGGTGTGGTGAGCGGGCCTGCGCGCATTATCAAAGAACTGAAAGACATCGGACGCGTACAGCACGGTGACATCATGGTGGTGTTTGCGACTGACCCCGGCTGGACGCCGGTTTTTCTTGTTATCAGCGGTCTGGTGATCGAGACCGGCGGACTGCTGTCCCATGGTGCGTCGATATCGCGCGAGTACGGTATTCCGGCCGTGCAACTGCCGGGTGCGATGCAGCGCATCCCCGATGGTGCGACGATCACGATTAACGGTACTTCGGGCGCGATTCAGATTGCCGGCGAGGCGCTGGTGTCGGAGGCCAATCCGGAAGCATCGCTGGTCGAGCGCGCCCAATCGGGCGAACTAGTCTTGGAGTGAACACCACGCGATGTCGTGCTTAAACCTGCAACAACGGCGCTTTATGACGCCCCGATGCGAACCTGTTTAAATCACCTCAAAAGGAGAAAACCATGACCATATCCACCGACGTCTACACCCTCGAATGGCTGCGCCACCACACTTCTGACGAACTGGTGGAACTGTGGCGCACCCTGGACGCGCCGACGCTTGAAGAAATGAACGGCGAATACCAGGGTCACATGATTTTTCCAATGTCTATCGTGCATGCCAAGATCCGCAAGGTGGAAGGGCCGGGCGAATGGTTTGGCAAAGCCTTTGCACCGACACCTACGGGTCGTTATCCCGGTCAGGGCTACAACCTGTGGTTCCAGCCTAACGGCCTCGTGCGCACCATGCGCTTTGCAGGGGAAGTGAACAAATCACTGATCGATGGCAAGCCGGCTTTGATGGGTTATTACGCCGAATTCCTGAGCCACAACAAGGACAACGGCATGACCAACGAAGTACGCAAGCTGAAGGACGGACTGTTTGTCGGCATCATCAGCACCCGCACCGATCATGCTTACTGGGGCCCGGTTGATCCAAAGACGGGCCGCGGCAAACCCCATGCGTGGATCATGCGCGGTCCGATTGCGCCGTGGCGGGGTGTGGACGACTTGACCGTCGACGCTGAGATCAAGCGCTAGCTGCCGATCACGAATCCGCGTCGGAGCAGCCGGCGCGGATTGTCGACTGGGTAGTTAAGAACCGCTCAGGCGTGGAAGTCGAGCGGTAAGGCGTTGTCCAGTATCCACCGCGTGCCGTTATGCAGCACGTGGGTCGGCCGCTCGCCGATCACGCTCAAGTGATGGACTAGCGACCCGCTCGCTGCATCCCACCACAGGAGTGTGGCCGCCGCTGGCTCCATCACCACCGCGAGATAGGGCTCGGGCCGCAGATCCAGCACCGCCTGATGTGCAGTCGAGGGGCAGACCGAGGCCACGGTACCGCCGAAGCGCGTGACTATCGGCCGGTGAATATGGCCCGACACGATCTGATGCACCTGGGGATGACCGCTCACCAGCCGTGCGAGGGCTGCCGCGCCGCCAAATCCCATGCCGTCCATCACCGCGAGCCCGGTGCGGAAGGGTGGATGGTGCATGAAGATGACCGTCGGTCGATCGCGTCCCTCGTCAAGACGCGCCGCCAGCCACGTCAGACGCGCGTCGCACAGCTCGCCACCATGCTCACCGGGAATATGGGTGTCGAGACCGATCAGTCGTACCGGCCAATCTTCGAGCGTGTAGTGCAAAAAGCCGTCGTCAGGCAGGTAGTGACCATCCTTGAAGGCTAGTCGCATCGCCTCGCGTTCATCGTGGTTGCCGGGAATCACAAACAAGGGTGCTTTCAGTTCGGACAATATCTCGCGCAGGCGGCCGTATTCGGCGGCTGAGCCGGCATCCACGGCGTCACCGGTCAACAACACCAGGTCCGGCTGTGGCACACAGGCATTGAGATGGCGCACCGCCCGCACCAGGTGGCCGGCGGTATCGTAATTGCGATCGAGCAAGCCGCCGGGCATTTGCACGTGGGTGTCGGAGATCTGTGCGATCAACATGGTGTGTATGGATGTCCCGCGAGCGTGTTGTGCGTGCTCACCACCATATCAGCGAGCAGCTTGCCTGTGCCACCTGACAGGTTCCGATTGGGGCCAGTGGTGCGCTGGCGCAGTATCGGGTAAGCCGAAAACTGCAGTACGGGATCGTATCGTCAGCGTTGCCGAACGATGCATTGTTACTTCAGTGCTCGCTTGGGTGACGCGGGCACCAGCACGGTCATTTTCAACTCGGCGTTTTCAGCCAGTCGCATGACGTATTGTTCGTAAGCCAGCAGACCGCGTCGGCCATGGGCGAAGTGCCGTGGGCCGCCATCGCGCGCATACACGCGTTGCGCGCGCCATGCCGTTGCGAACTCGGCACTCGCTGCAGCAAGTTCGTGCACCAGTGCGTTACGTGCGGAATTGTTGTGGGGCGCAGCTGTGTCGGCGCGGTACTCCGCAACCAGACGTTGCGACCGCCGCGGCCAATCGACGATGAAGGTGCGGGCGCGCGGGTCGAGAAATACATAACGCAACAGATTGCGCTCCCGTGCTCGAGGACCGAGCCAGTCAGCAAACAGGCTCGCCGCCGGGCGATTCCAAGCCAAGGCATCCCAATGCCGATCCAGCACATAGGCTGGCGTGCGCACCGTTTGCACCAGCGCACTCATTGGATGTGCGCTCACACCGGTGCTGGCGTGGGCGGGATCGGCGCGAGCCGCGAGTTGGAACAGGTACGCACGCTCGGCCTGCGACAGGCGCAGACCGCGCGCAATGGCGGCCAGTGTGGTCACCGATACACCCTTGATACGCCCTTGCTCCAGCCAGGTGTACCAGGTGGGGCTGATGTTGCAGAGCTGCGCGACTTCCTCGCGGCGCAGGCCCGGCGCACGGCGGCGTGTGCCGGCGGGCAGGCCGACATCGTGGGGGCGCAGGCCATCGCGACGTGCGCGCAGGAAGCCGCCGAGCAACGCGCCCACATCGGCCAAGGCTTGTTCTGGGTCGTCCTGCGCAAGACGGCGCGCCATAGTCACTCCACCGGCTAAGCTGTTAGTCCGGGTCATAGGATAAGCGCTCATCTGGTTGCCATCACGCCGTGGGTTAAGCTCCGTCCAACACCATGCCGTGGAGCACACCATGCACAGCCATGACGATTCTGTTCAGAAGCAGTTCGATCCCCAGGCCCAGGCCTACCTCACCAGCGCCGTGCACGCGCAGGGACCCGATCTCGAATACGCCCGCGCGCGGATCGCCGCGCAGCTGCCGGCCAGTAGTATCGCCCTCGATGTCGGCTGCGGGGCCGGTCACCTGGCGTTTGTGGTCGCTGCACTGTTAGACCGGACGGTGGCGCTCGACCCGACTCCGGGCATGTTGACGACGGTGGCAACGGCGGCCACCGCGCGGGGTATCAGCGGGCTCGAAACCCAGCAAGGCCATGCTGAGGCGCTGCCTTTTGCGGCCGGTAGTTTTGACTTCGTGTGTACGCGTTATAGCGCTCATCACTGGTCGAAACTCGACGATGCGATGAGCGAGATCCATCGCGTGCTGAAACCCTCCGGGCAGCTGTTGGTGATCGATGTGCTCGGCGCGGCGGATGCTTTGGTAGATACCCATCTGCAGGCGATTGAGTTGTTGCGCGATCCATCCCACGTCCGGGATCGTTGCAGTAGCGAGTGGCGAAGTGCATTGCAGGCGGCGCAGTTCGAGATTGTCGATGAGCCGAGTTGGCCGTTGCGGCTCGACTTCAGCAGTTGGATCGCACGCATGCGCACACCTGACGTCCACGTCGCGGCGCTGCGTGCGCTGCAGGTCGGCGCCCCGCAGGAGGTGAAGATGGCGTTGGCTTACGCGGACGACGGTTCGTTCACCTGCACGACGGGTGGGTTCTGGGCGCGGCGGCGTGGATAACCGAGGTCACCGCAGGGGACTATGGTGAAAGCGATGTCCCATGGGCCGCGTGCATAGGGAGCGCGTTTGATGGGTCTCGCTGTGCGGTGTCCGCGACGGCGCAGGGCCTGGCAGCAGGCATCAACCGCCGGTCGACTGCGCGCGCTCGAGACGGTATTGCTGTATTTTTATGGTGAGCACCAAGCAATGAATTTTCAGCACACTCGCGTAGTCGTGCGCTGTGCCCTGACAGGTCAACAATTCGATGATCTTCGCGTTCACTGAAGACGGCGTGCTTGAGATTCTTGAGAGTGCGGCCCAGGCCTGTACTCGTTACGAAGGGGTCGATGTTGACGCTGGTGCGGTCCAGTTTTACGACGCCGATGGACGGCCGCTGGTGGCACGATTTTCGGCGCCCAATCGCAGCGATCGCCTACTGGGGTTGCTACCCTGGGTCGAATCCGGTGTTTATGAACTCGTCGAAGGAGCGGAAAACAGCAACGACGCGTTCGCGTTAGCGCTGTACGAAACCACTGCGCTGACATCAAATCGGTGGTTCGATTCACTTGAGCACCTCAAGGGTGCCCTGCGCACGCGTGGCGTCGCTGTTGATTTTGAATGATGAGATTCGGGCACCCGTCGTTTACCCCATGAGCAGCTTGGCAGCAGCCACGTTAGTGATTGGCGTCTTGCTGCTGGTGGGCGTACCTATCCTGTGGTTGATCTTCAACAGTGGCACCCTGACCCCGGTTGAACGGGATGCGGCAACACGCGAATTTGAATTCCAACTCCAACATCCCGAATTTGCCGCGCTGGAAGCTCACATAGGTCGCCGAATACCGCCGGCGTTAATGGCCCTGTATGCCAATCGCGAATTGCTGACAGGCCAGAGTTGAATGATTGCGATGGCGAACCCGGGACAGCGCAGCCACGAGAGCCATATCGCTTTCTTCCAACCGGCGACGCTCGCCTCGATGCGCGCCACGCCGGCGGGACCGAGCACCACGTTGGCATTTGCCAACGATGGCTTGGGCAACGAATACTGCGTGGATCTAATGCACGACGATGCCACGATCAGCTATGTACAGCACGAAACGGGGCGACAGTTTGATCTGGAGGTTTCGATAGGCCAATTTCTCCAGCTGCCTCGGCGGCAGTTGGGGGAAAGCGATATTTGATTCAATCCCGGCAATTCCCAATCCAGGACCGGCAATCCAGGACAGCCACCAATTTCGAACGAGAAAAGTCGGGGAAAATTCGAGCGGAAAATTCGAGGACACCTACCAATTTTAACGTCCCAATTTCAGGACAGCCACCAAATTAGCCGGACAAATTCCGGCTAACGCACGGTACGAGGCACACACAACACACAACATGAGACACCCACTAAATTCAATTTTTCGAATTTGGGGGTTGAGTTGAGAGACGACGACAGAAACAAAAAATAATGAAATGCAGGAACGCCATTGAATCGCCGAGTACGACCTGCAGCTATGCATCAATGTCCGTCGTAGACTGCGTGAAAGTACGTCTTTGCCCTGCACACACGATCGGGAGCAGCAGATTTCGGAGAATACTGCACGTTGTGCACAAGCTTAGGAGCCGCTCATCCATCCACCCCCGCATATAACCGACGGGCGGCAGATATGCCGCACAACCAACGCCATCCCCGCTGCTCAGCAATGTGTCGTAGCCGATTCGGTGCGCCAACGAATGACTCGAAGCGCGAATGCGTCTGGGTAACCGAGCGCAACCATTCGTCGGGTGCAATGGCGAGCGCGTGCAGCAGGCGCGGTGCTTCGAATGCGATGGTTCCACGTTTGCCAGCGCAGGCAATGCGACCGCTGCTATCAAGCAATTCCAAGTAATCTCGGAGGTTGAATGGCAGCCCGATCCGTCCGGCAGAGTGCTGTGCCCCGACAAAAGGTACCAACGGCGGGAAGGTACTCTCTTTCGGTGTGCCCGCAGCTTCAACCGGTCGTGCGACTTCGAACAAGCGCTGCTGGATCGACGTGAAATTAGAATCCGGCACCGTAGCCGCGACACCAGCCCGCACCGGGTTCAGATCCACGTAGGCCATGGTGGTAAGTAACGCGGTCTCATCAAGCAAGGCTTGCGAGCGGAAGCGCCCCTCCCAGAATCGGCCCGTGCAATCGTCTTCAATGTTTGCCGCACGCGCCAACCATTCGTTTAAGCAGCGCATAAACCAACTTAGATCGCTCAGCCGCACTGCCCAGCGTTGAACATCGCGCTTAAACAGCACCTGCTCCCAGTCCGCGAGCTCGTCACTAGCCAGGTATCGCCTTAAGTAAGAAGGCCCGGAAAAGAGACGACTCCACCGCTCTGCGACTTCGCGCTCACTCCATTGTTTTACCCGTTCTACATCAATTCGCAGCACCAAATGGTAGTGGTTACTCATCAGCGCATAAGCACAGACATCGATGGCAAAGGTTTCGGTCAGTAGCTTCAGGCGCTCGAGTGTAAGCAGTAACTACGCGGCGTACTGTTCGATTTGGGCGAAGAAGCGCACTGTATCTCCAACTCAAATTGTTGGGGCAGCGGATGAACGAGGCGAGACGACCGGGCGCGACGAAGCCAGAGAGCGGGAACTATCGTCCTGTCATAGCGCAGTCGTCGCAGACGATGCGAGGTCGTTGACTACGCCGGTAAGCCGTACAGATCTG
>JANOXY010000173.1:0-8114 GCA_031418675.1 Pseudomonadota bacterium | reverse complement strand
GCCGGTGGTCCGTTCGGCCAGCACCACCATCTTGGTGGCGGGGTCGAGACCATGATTGACCAGCGCTGACCACACACCCAGTTCGCGCTCGCCATAGGTCGCCGCCGCGGCTGCTTGGGCTGCCACAAGCCAAACTATCAGCAGCAGGCAAAGCGGGGCGAGGGTGCGGAGCATGGTGTGCATTCTACTCGCCAGGCATCGCGGCGCTGGCCGCGTTCAGTGCGGCGACCAATTCACTAAGGTCGGGCGCGATGTCGAGATTGTCCACGGCGCGCACGATGTCACAAGCGTGGGCCGCGTCCATCACCTGGCCGGCGTTGGTGGTGAACTTCGCCAGGATGTCAGCTCGCGACAGCGGGTTTTGTCGGGCGCCACGATTGATCGCTTCACGATGGAAATAACGTTGCCCGTCGTGGAGTGTCACTTCGAGGGCGGCGGAATAGGCCGCCGGATAGGACGACTCGGGATCGGCGGCGTAATCAACGCGTGCCGCCAGCGCCAGGATGTCGGTGGCAGTCCACGCCGCGGGCTCAAGTTCAGCCAAGGTGAAACGATCGCGCAGCCAACTCGCCGCCACCATGTACGGCACGCTGAACTGTGCTTCGTAAGCACTGCCAGGCCTGCGCTTTGCTGGCAAAGGTTCACACACTGCGGCGACCTGATCGGGATGAATAAAAGCGGTGATGTGGGCAATGGTGTCGGCCGCGATGCCGTGGGTTCGTTTCAAGGCCAGCGCGCAATCGGCGAAAGCGTGATTGAAGTGGCAGGCAGGATAGGGCTTGAAAGCAATTTCCAGTGTTTGCCACACACCACCAAGTTCGGCACCCAGCGTATCAACGTCGATGCCATGGTCGGGACCCAGCAAGGTGTTATACAGCCCGAAGCGACCTTCGATGGCGGCCCGCGGCCCGCTGAAACCGTGACCGGCGAGGCTCGCTGCCGTCACACCGCAAACCGCGGCCCAACCCGGATGCAAACGTTTGGTCGACGCGCCGTCGCTCAAAAATTCCATGCTGCCGCTGGCCTGGCTGAGCACGATGCCGAGCGCGTCGCGGCACTGTGCAGCGTTTTGGCCGTATAACCAGCTGGCCGCGATCGCGCAACCAAAGGCGGCCAACACGCCAGTCGGATGGACGCCGCGCTTTTGTAACTGCCCCCGTGCTGCGATGCCCAGCGCGGCATCGATCTCGACGGCAAGCACATAGGCGGCAAGCGCCGTGGCGCCGCTGACGCCCTGCGCCAGGCCGAGATCAAAAGCGAGCGGCCAGGCGCTGGCGGTGCAATGCACGACCGACGCGCTGTGGGTGTCGTCAAAATCGAGACCATGAATCAAGGTGCCATTGACCAGCAAGGCATCCCGCAGCGGTAGTCCGCGGGTCTCGCCAAACACAACAGCTGGGCCACTGCCGCCCAGCGCGCGGGCAGCACCGAGAACTTGTTGGGCGTAGGGCTGACGGTGGCTGGCGAAAGCGATGCCAAGCGCGTCGAGTATGCAGAGTTTGGCGTAAGCGATGACTGCCGCGGGCGGCGTGTCGCTGCGATAGTCGGCGGCAAAAGCAGCAAAGCGCTCGGAGACAGTGGGCATGCGCGGCGGTGATTGAGCAACGGGCTGGAAGTTAGGCATGATCGCAGCCCCGCGCGGCGGGATCAACGACGCAAAAAGGACGAATTTGAAACCGCTACTGTCTCTGGCGTTGCTGATCGCTGGCTTATTGAGTGTGCCTGTCAACGCCACCGACGGTAGTGCCGACGACTGGGCTGATATCGTGCAACTGGAACTTGCCCATGGTCAGCCAATGCCGTTGCTGTCGGTTTATTACGACCAGCTCAACAGGGATTCCGCTTACGACATCCAACGCGCCCTGGTCATTCATGAAATGCGGAATAAGCGCGTTATCGGTGGCTTCAAGGCGGGGTTCACCCAAGCCGCGCTGCGCACCAGATATCGCACGAAAGAGCCGATCTCCGGGGTGCTGTTCGCCGATGCGGGCTTTAAGGACGGCGACCAAATCGATAGCAGTTTGTTCAAGAAACCCATGTTGGAAGTGGAAATCGGCTACGTATTGCGCTCGCCGATCACGCGCCAGTTGCATTCGGTCGCTGATCTGAAGACCTATATCAGCCACGCCCTGCCGGTGGTAGAGATACCAGACCTGAATTATGTAAATGTCGGCGGCTTGAATGCCAATGACATTATTGCGACCAACGTCGCCGCCAGCCACTACGTGGTGGGCAAACCCTTTGTGTTGCGCGACCTGGCACAGGTGAACGAGATCCGCGTGGCGCTCTACCGCGATGAACAGGTGATCGACACCGGTGCAGCCAGCGATGCCTTGGGCAACCAGCTCGAGGCGCTGCTATGGCTGGTCAATGATGCCTACGCCCACGGATGGCAATTGCAGGCCGGCCAGCTGCTGATCACCGGCACCCTGGGCAAGATGAATCCGGCACTGGCCGGTAGTTACCGCGCTGACTACGGCTTGGGACGCACGCTCAGCTTTGTCCTGAAGCCCGCCCTGCCGGCGGCCCAAAGTGTAACCAAGTAGTTGGCGACAGCAGCGAGCGACGTCGCGCCGGGTGACACTGCACCAGCTCGACACCCGGATAGAAAGCGAGACGACCTCAGAACCTGAACGCGGCTGTCAGGTCCGCGCGAAGCGCCATCGTGCGGCCTTGAACCCGGCCATCGCTGCGATGGCCCTCAATGCAGGCCCATGTCGCGCACCACAGTCGCGGCGATTTCCTCAATTGAAACGGTGGTGGTGTCGATGTACTGCATGTTCTCAGTACGAAACAGTGCCTCGGCCTTGGAGATCTCGGCGCGACAGCGGGCCAGACTCGCGTAGTCGCCGTGCGGCCGCCGCTCGCGCCTTATGCGGCTGAGTTGTTCTGGGACGATGGTCAGCCCGTAGAGCTTGCTGCGACAGGGTTGCAGTATCTTGGGCAGCTTGGTCGAGCCAAAATCGTCGTCAGTGAGGGGATAGTTGGCCGTCTTGAGCGAGTAATGCATGGCCAGGTAGAGGCAGGTCGGGGTTTTGCCGCTGCGCGACACGCCAACCAGAACCAGGTCGGATTCGTTCAGATCACGCGGCGAGAGGCCGTCGTCGTGACCCAAGGTGAAATTCAAGGCCTGCATGCGTTTATCGTAGGCCAGGGTGTCGGAGACGCCATGCATGCGTCCGGCGGTGTGGGACGACTGACAGCCCAGCGCGATTTCCAAGGGTACGATGAAGGTGCCGAACAAATCGAAAAAGTGCGGGCTGCTGGTCGCGATGATCGTCTGAATGAGGGGGTCGGTTAGGGTGCTGAACACCAGGGGTGCGATCTGGTCCTCCTGCGCTGCGCGCTGGATGGACGTCACCGCCGCATGGGCAGCCAGTTCATTGGTGACGAACGGGATGTTGGTGCGCTTGAATTCGATGTCGGGAAACTGTGTGAGCAAGCTCGCGCCCAGGGTTTCGGCCGTGATGCCGGTGCGGTCAGAAACAAAAAAAGCGCGACGGTTCATAGGTTTCGGCAAGGCCTGTGGGTCGGTTACAATCCCGGCCCCCCGCCGCCGGCGAGGGGATCGCCTGCGCGAGCGGCCGGGTTTCGAGAACAATCAGTCGAAGAATCAATGAACGATTATATCGTCCCTCTCAAGGACGTCGGCATGCACGACGTCGACAAGGTCGGTGGCAAGAATGCCTCATTGGGCGAAATGATTCGCCACCTTGATGCTGCCGCTGTGCGTGTGCCCGGCGGTTTCGCCACCACCGCCCAGGCCTTTCGCGATTTCCTTGCCTATGAGGGCCTCGACAAGCGCATTCAGCAGCGCCTCGCTTCATTTGATGTCGATGACGTCTCGGCGCTGACCAAGGCCGGCCGCGAAATCCGCGGCTGGATCATCGATACACCGCTACCGGCGCGCCTGCAGAGTGCCATCGAGCAAGCCTATGGCGCCATGAGCGCCGCTGCCTCTGGCCAGTTTTCGGTAGCCGTGCGCTCGTCGGCGACTGCCGAAGATCTGCCGGAAGCCTCATTCGCCGGCCAGCAGGAGACCTTCCTGAACGTGGTCGGTCTTGAACAAGTCACAAAAAAGATACGCGAAGTGTTTGCATCCTTGTTCAACGACCGCGCGATCTCCTATCGCGTGCATCAGGGCTATGACCATCATGCGGTCGCCTTGTCGGCCGGTGTGCAGCGCATGGTGCGCAGTGACATCGGTGCGAGTGGAGTGATGTTCACGCTTGACACCGAATCGGGATTTCGCGACGTGGTTTTCATCACCTCGAGTTACGGTTTGGGCGAGATGGTGGTGCAGGGTGCAGTCAATCCCGACGAATTCTATGTGTACAAACCGTCCCTGGCGGCAGGTCGTCGCAGTATCCTGCGCCGCAATCTGGGCAGCAAACATCTGCAGATGGTCTACGCCTCGGCCGGACGCAAGAGCTCCCACGGTGTGCTCACCGAGGAAGTGAGTGAAGAGCGTCGTAAACGCTTTTCGATCACCGACAGCGAAATCGAAGAACTCGGCCGCATTGCCATGTCAATCGAGGCGCACTACGGTCGGCCCATGGACATTGAGTGGGCGCGCGACGGCAACGATGGTCTGTTGTATATCGTGCAGGCGCGTCCTGAAACCGTACAGAGCCGCAACGGCCAGGTCATCGAACGCTTCGAGTTGCAAGAAGAGGGCGAAGTACTCGCCGAAGGTCGCTCCATTGGCCAGAAAATCGGTAGCGGCACGGCGCGTGTGATCGCGAGCGTCGCGCAGATGGATAGCCTGAAGCCCGGCGATGTGTTGATCACCGACATGACCGATCCCGATTGGGAACCGGTCATGAAGCGCGCTGCGGCGATCGTGACCAACCGCGGTGGCCGCACCTGTCATGCGGCCATCATCGCGCGTGAACTGGGTGTGCCTGCCATTGTCGGCTGTGGTGACGCCACTGCGCGCGTCGCTGACGGCGAAGTTGTGACGGTCTCCTGCGCCGGCGGCGATACAGGTCTTGTTTATCGTGGCGCGCTGCCATTCACGCGCGAAGAAGTCGCCTTGAACGCTATGCCCGAGCTCAAGGTCAAGATCATGATGAACGTCGGTAATCCCGACCGCGCGTTCGCGTTTGCCAGCCTGCCGCATCGCGGTGTGGGCCTCGCGCGTCTCGAGTTCATCATCAACCGCATGATCGGCATTCACCCGCGCGCACTGCTCGAATACACAATGCTGCCCGACGATCTCCAATCCACCATTGCGCCGCTGATTGCGGCGTACCCGAGCCCGCGCGAGTATTTTGTGCAGCGCTTGATCGAAGGTATCGCGACCATCGCGGCGGCGTTTGCGCCGCAGCCCGTGATCGTGCGTCTGTCGGACTTCAAGTCCAATGAGTATGCCAACCTGATCGGCGGGCAACGTTATGAGCCGCACGAAGAGAACCCGATGTTGGGTTTCCGTGGCGCGTCGCGCTATGTGGCAGATTCGTTCAAACCCTGCTTCGAAATGGAGTGTGAGGCCTTGCGCTATGTGCGCGAACAGATGGGCCTGACTAATGTTGAGGTTATGGTGCCGTTTGTGCGGACCGTCAGCGAGGCGGCCGACGTCGTAGAACTGCTGGCGGCCAATGGCCTGCGCCGCGGCCTGCATGGACTGCGCATCATCATGATGTGTGAGCTACCGTCCAATGCCTTGCTGGCAGAGCAATTTCTCGTGCATTTCGATGGGTTTTCGATCGGCTCCAATGATTTGACCCAGTTGACGCTCGGTCTGGACCGCGATTCCGGCCTGGTGGCTGATCGCTTCGATGAGCGCAATGATGCGGTCAAGATGCTGATGAAGCGTGCCATCGACGCCTGTCGAGAAGCTGGCAAATATATCGGTATCTGCGGTCAGGGCCCGTCGGATCACGAGGACCTCGCCGAGTGGTTGCTCGATCAGGGTATTGAGAGCATGTCGCTCAATCCCGATACGGTAGTGCGCACCTGGTTGGACCTCGCTAAACGCTAACCGTCGGAAGCGGGCTAGCGGGTCATAAGTCCAGTAGTTTCAGCTGATCTTCCAGCACGGTGCGCTCATGCGCGCCCAGATCGGCTTCTGACAAGCGCGTCTCAACCAGTGCTCGTGGTATCAAACCGCGGATCATGAGGCGGCGTTTTTCTTCCGGCAGGATCGTTTCGCGAAAAAAAATGTCACCGACCGGGATTACCCGGCTTTCGACTATCAGCGAGACTTCGCCGAGCAAGGCCCGAAAACCATTGTAGGGGCGCGAAAGACGGTCCTCGGCAAAATCGATCTGTGCAACACCATCGTTGTAAATGGCCCGCACTTCTTTTTTGTAGCGTTCGATGACCACGGAATTGACCGTCGCTTCGATGCGGTCTTCGATGATCTGCAAGCGCCGCGTCAATAAATGCTGCAATACCTCGAGCAGCGGCCGTGAGCGCGGTACGTGCAGGTAGATGGCGAGCAGATCCTTGATGCCCAACTGCTGGTAAATATCGCTGGTAAACGCGACGTTGCGCTCGTGTGCCAGCGCGTCGTAGGACTCGAAGCCGAGCACCGCGAGCACGTCGGACAACTCCTGGATACGGGCGTTAAACCCGATGGCGCAAATCAGTTGCGCATAGGTCAGACCGAGACTCTTGGCGATATGGCGAGTGCGAGCGATGCCACCGCCAGGCCGTTCGGGCTGGCTGGCGGCGGATTTGTACAGCGATTTCAGCAGTTCCTCACTGGGTGCGATAAGGAGTTCCTCGAACTGACTCATCTGCGCTGCTTATGCTCACTGTGCTTTGTGCTGGTGAGATAGTAACTCAGTTCGAAACCGCTTGGGCATCGTGTGCCGTCTGCTGCCCGTTGTCGGCGGCCTCGCGCAGGGCCTGCTGTAGCGTGCCGAAGCGACGCACCCAGGGATGATTGGCGCGCAGCGAGGCAGGCAAGTTGGCCAGCGCGCGATTGGCGGTGTCACGGTCGGGATAGGTCCCGACGATGGCGCTGAAGGGCTGACGTGAAGTGGGACGCTCGCGCACGCAGGCGGCATCAACTGCTCGAAGCTGGCTACGCAGCAAAGCAATAAGCACTTCGGCGCTGGCACCGCTCGCGACCTGCACGGTATAGGCGCCTTCAGGCTGCGCCATGATCCAGGCATCATCTCGCAGTGATAAGGCTGCGGTCAGGGCTACGGCGGCGTCCGCTTTCGCATGGTGAGCAGGTAACGCGGCGAGCGCGCTGGCCGCGGGCGGGAAGCTTGGCGCGGCGGCCGCGTACCAGCGTCGTGCAGCAGCCAGATCCTCGTCATTGCTGGCCGCGCGTGCGAGCAACGTGGCGAGATTGAATTGGGCCGGCCCATAACCTTGCTCGGCCGCGCATTGCAGCCAAGGTTGCGCGGCACTTTCATCGCGAAGTGCCACACGAGTCCCTAGCGCAAAACAGGCTAGTGCGTGGTGCTTGCTCGCCGCGGCTTCGAACGCTGCATCGGCTTGTGTTGCTTGCTCATGATCACCGGCCAGCAGTAGCCCGAGATTATATTGGGCCTCAGCGTGGCCTGCCTGGGCTGCGATTTGCCACCAGCGTAAGGCCCTGCTTGAGTCGTTGGGCGTATCCCGATGGGCAAGTACGCCCAGTGCATAAGCGGCGCTGCTGTCACCGCTTTGAGCAGCCCGCTTGAGCACCTCGTGTGCGTTGCGCAAGTTACCGTCAAGCTGGCCGCTGACAATCAGCTCGGCCTGTGCGATCGCTGCGTCAGCGTCACCCCGTGCAACGGCGCTCGCCAGCCCGTTCGCGATTTCAGTTGGGACGGTGGCCGCAACTGACCTGCCCGCAACGGCTAGCAGTACGAGTAACACGCGTAGTGTCGTACCCACATCAGGCGCTCTGCACAAGCGCTTCAATGCAATCCGGACCGTCGTTGCGCGCCGAGTTAACGCGGGTGCTGACCGCGCGCATCACGAGCCTCTCGTCGGGGGCCGCTGTGAGCAGCGCCTGCAAAGCAGCCAACGGCGTATCGGTGGCCAGCCATGTTGCGTAGTGCTGACGCGCAATGATGACTGGCATGCGATCGTGAATGGCGCTCAGTCGCTGGTTGGCTGCGCAGGTCAAGAGACTCATGGTCTGCAGCTCATTGCCGTCCCTTTGCCAG
>JANOXY010000172.1:0-1924 GCA_031418675.1 Pseudomonadota bacterium | reverse complement strand
AACCAGCCGCCTTCCGAGCTTTGACCCATGCCACAAGCCCGCCTGCCAAAAGACTGCGCTGACCTCACTCAGGTTCGGACCGAGATTGATCGTATCGATACAGCGCTTGTCGCGCTGATCGGCGAGCGGTTTGGCTTTGTGGAACGCGCCTGGCAAATCAAACTGCAGGCCAAACAGGAGGCGAACGTCCCCTGGCGCAACCAACAGGTGATCGACAAGGTGCGCGCTCGGGCCACTGAGGCAGGCGTGCCGCCGGATCTCGTGGAGGCGCTCTGGCGCCAGATGATTGGCTGGTTCATCCAGTATGAAGAAGAGAAGTTGCGGCCCGATCTCGAACAGAAGAGCAAGGACTGAAATACCAGTGACACCGACGTTCATCCTAGCAACGGTCGCGCTCGCCGGTACGAGTGGGCTCGGTGGCATTGCGCCGATCTTGCTCCCGGACGTGCCAATCACGAGTGTGCTGCTGTTTGCCTTGCTCAACCCGGCGACCATCGTGGTCGCCTTTCTGATGGGACGCCGCGCCGACCAGTGGCCGAAAATCGTCATCGCTGCGTTCGCCGGAGCACTGGCGGGTGCGGCCCTCCTTTGGCTCGGCACGCTGCTACGTCTGAGCATGCTCGCCACGCCGGCGCGCGCGGCCGCTGGCATTTTCGTCGCCGGCTTTGTTTTTGCACTTGTGTGGGCCGCGATCGGCTATAGTCGTCGGACACGAGTGGTGACTTGAGGACACGACGCATGGCCTGGCCGAATAAGGACAATGGCAGCGGCGACAAGCCGGGCAACGTCTATGAATTCAAGCCGAAACTGAAGCAGCGCCGCCCGCAGGGTGAATGGCCCATCAGTCCTTCGTTCCTCGGTCTCTCTTGCGCGTTCGTGCTGATGGCTGGAATCATGCTGTTCACGCCGCAGTTCGCGCGCGGAGCGGTGTTCCCGATGGTCGTCGCGGGCTGGCTGATCTCGCTATGCCTGCATGAGTTCGGCCACGCCTTTACGGCTTACAAGTATGGCGATGTCACTGTGAAGGATCAGGGCTACCTGACGCTCGATCCGCTGAAATACGGCGATCCGATGAATTCCGTGTTGTTCCCGATCCTCATCGTGGCACTCGGCGGCATCGGCCTACCCGGCGGCTCGGTGTTTGTGAAAACCCAGCTGTTCCGCGAGCCTTGGCAGCGCGCTGTCATGTCAGCTGCTGGCCCGTTCATGAATCTCGTTTGCCTCGTCGTGCTGATGACCATTCTCAACGTGTTCTCTGGCACCATGGCGGCCTCCCCGGTGCTGCGTGCATCGCTCGCGTTTCTCGCGTTGCTGCAGATCACTTCGATCGTGTTCAATTTGTTGCCCGTGCCGGGGTTCGATGGCTGGGGTGTGATCGAACCGTGGTTACCGCGTGGCGCGCGCGAGTTTGGCTATCAGGTCGCGCCATATGCGAGTCTGGTCGTGCTGATGCTGGTGTTTTTCGCGCCGCCGTTTCGCGATCTCATTTGGGGCATAGTTGATATGATCGCGCGCCCTCTCGGGCTGAACTACAGCTGGTCCAGCCAGGGATATCGCATGTTCCAATTCTGGCGTTGAGCAGTACTGACGTTGCGGTGTCAGCGCGGCCCGTAAGTTTCGCGTGCGCGCTGCTCGAAGGCATCGGCAAACTTGCGGAATGCCTGTTCAAACATGCCACCGACCAGCATCTGCAGCATGATGCTTTTAAAGGCATAGTCGATATGGAAATCGACTTCGCAGCCCTGCCCGGCGGGATGAAAGCGCCAGCGGTTGATCAAGTGTGTGAACGGCCCTTCTAAATGCTCAGCCAGAACCTCGGGTGACGCTGGGTCGAGGGTCACGCGGGTGGTGAAGCGCTCGCGGATCATCTGGTAACCGACCCGCATCTCCGCACGGAGTATTTCTCCGGCTCCGTGTGGTTCAC
>JANOXY010000171.1:0-5992 GCA_031418675.1 Pseudomonadota bacterium | reverse complement strand
GATCGCACCTTTGCGAGCGGCCAATTCGGCCGTGCGGATTGTGGTGCTATCGGGCTACGCCAGCATCACCACGGCGGTGCAGGCGATTAAACTCGGCGCAGTGCACTATCTGACCAAGCCCACCGATGCCGATGAAATCGTAGCCGCCTTCGCTCAAGGCAATGGTGATGCCGGTGTCGACGTTGCAAGCGATCCGACGCCGCTCGAGCAGTTGGAATGGGAGCACATCCAGACCATGCTGCTGGCTTGTGAGGGCAATATTTCCCTGGCCGCCAAACGGCTCGGGCTGCATCGTCGTACGCTGCAGCGCAAGCTGCAAAAACGGCCGTCCGGTTTGGGCTGAAGGGGGGGAGTTCTGGTGTCCGATTAAAATCGGACCTGCAATAGAGCCTCTTGTAGGTCCGAATTTATTCGGACATGTCATTCCAGAGCACTACGTCGCGCGGCGACCTCACGCGTAATGGGTCGGCCTGCGTTTGCTCCAGGGCAGCGCCTGCTCGAGTTGCCCGGCGAGACTGTAGAGCGTCTCTTCATCGCCCATACGCCCGACAAACTGCATGGCCAGCGGCAGCCCCGATTTGGCTTGCCACAGGGGCAACATCACCGCCGGCTGGCCAGTGGTATTGAACAAGGGCGTGAAAGCCGAGTAGTTCTGAATGATGTGGTGCCACCAGCCCATGATGTCGAGGTCTTTGGCGTTCTGATCGAGCTCGCCGAGCTTGGCCACATCCCGTGCCAGACCCGGGGTCAGCAGCACATCGTAATTGCGCATCACGCCGCCAACATGTCGGCAGATGGCGTTTTGCTGGCCCATGGCTTTTTCCATTTCCATGGCCTTCAGCGACTGCGCAAACCGATACACTTCCAGAGTCACTGCTTCGCAGGTTTTGGGCCCGATCTTGCGCCCCGTGGTGGCCGCAAATGCTTCCATGTAATAACCGAGTGTGACCGCCCACAGGCGCACGCTGGATTCGTTAAAAGCATCGACGTCGTAGCTGAACTTGACCGGTTCGCAGATGTGGCCGAGGTCCTCCAGCAGTTTGCGTGTGTCGTTCAGACGTTGTTTTTGCTCGGCGGCTGGCGCGCGTCCACCGGGCATGCGCTCGACCACGCCGATGCGCAGCTGTCCGGGCGCTGACATGGCGGCGGCCAGGAAACCGCGGCGGGGCGGTTCGGCGTGGTAGAAGTAGCCGTCGTCAGGCCCATGGAGCGCATCGAGCAGGGCCGCGGAATCCCGCACGCTACGGGTTTCGGCGAATTCGACCGCCATGCCCCACAGAAAAATACCGGAGTCAGGGCCGGTGGGTGTGCGGCCACGGCTGGGTTTCATGCCAACCACGCCGTTGCAGGCACCAGGAATACGAATCGAGCCACCGCCGTCATTGGCATGGGCGATCGGCACCATGCCCGATCCGACTGCCGCGCCCGCGCCACCGGACGAGCCGCCAACCGAATAATCCAGGTGCCAGGGATTGTGGGTGGGTCCGTAAACCAGGGCTTCCGAACTGGCGTTAAAAGCCATTTCGGGTGTGGTCGTGGTGCCGATCGTGACCAGACCCGCCGCATGGCAGCGCCGCATCAATTCAGAATCAGCATCGAAGCGCATACCCGCTGCGAGGCGCGAGCCGGCCGATGTCACCATACCCTTGAAGTGCATGCCGAATTCTTTGACCAGAAAGGGCACACCACGGAACGGGCCATAGGGCAGGCCCCGTTTGATCTGGCCGCGGCCGTGCTCAGGCAGTTTCTGCACCACACAGTTGAGCTTGGGATTCAGCCGCTCAATGGCATCCAGCGCGCTGTCGAGCAGATCGTTGGGTGACACTTCCCCGCGACGCACAAGCTCGGCGAGGCCCAGACCGTCGTACTTGCTGTATTCGGCAAAAATCATTGGCGTCCCCTTTGTTTTTTTAAAAGTGCCGCAGCTTGGTGGCAGCTCCGAGCGGGGTTTGAGTATAAACGTCAGGTGCAGGATTTCGCGCTGAGTTGCGTTGTTCTTCTGCCGCTGTTGGCCAAAGACCGCACGCGTTCGTCGACGGCTTGCGCTTGAATACGAATATTCATGTCGTTCGTCGCAGCCTTCGACACAAATTAGCTCGTCATTGTTTGATGCTGACGGGATTCCCACGGCCTGTGCAGCAGGCCGCCGCTCGACCCGCGAACGGGTGTACGCACCCGGAAGGAGCTTGGTTACACTGCCGACCCCGGCCCTGAAAGTCGGCCCCTTCACCCATAAGCGACACCCTATGACCACTGCCAATGTCCTGAGCGGCGTGCGCGTGCTCGATTTTGCGCGCTACATAGCCGGCCCATACTGCGCCGCCCTGTTGGGTTTCCTCGGCGCCGATGTCATTCGCATTGAAAAACCCGGTGGTGGCGAAGACCGCTTTGTCGGGCCGGTCAGTGCCAGCGCCAGCGCCGTTTTCATGGAGACCGGCTGCAACAAACGCAGCCTGACGCTCGATCTGAAACATCCGTCCGCCAAGGACGTGGTGGCACAGCTGGTGCGCGGTGCCGACGTGGTGATCGCCAATATGCCACCCAAGGTGCTCAAGCGCATGGGACTGGACTACGACACCCTGCGTGCCATCAAGCCAGACATCATTCTGACCACCCAGACCGCTTTTGGTCATCGCGGGCCATGGGCCGATCGCGGCGGCTTTGATGGGCTGGGGCAGGTGATGTCCGGCTCGGCATTCATGTCCGGTACCGCCGGTCAGCCGGCCCGCAGTGCCACACCCTTCGCCGACTACAGCACGGCGGTGCTGGGCGCATTTGGCACCCTGGCGGCGCTTTACCAGCGCCGCGACACCGGTGAGGGACAGCATGTGCAGGCCTCGCTGCTGGGCAGTGCCTTGGCGGCCATCAGTCCGCTGTTGATCGAACAAGCACTGCTCGGCCTCAATCGTCAGCCGACCGGCACCCGCGGCCAGACCAGCGCACCGACGGATATTTTTGCCACCCGTGATGGCCATGTCATCACGCAGGTGCTGGGCAAGGGTTTGTTTGCCAATATGGCGCGCGCCGTCGGTGCCGAACATTGGCTGTCAAACCCGAACTACGCCAGCGACGATCTGCGTGGCCAGCACCGTGATGAGTTGTGCGCGGTTACGGCGCAGTGGTGCGCCACACGCAGCAGTGACGAGGTGATCGAGATCATGGCCAAGGCCGGTGTGCCCTGCGGCCCGGTGCTGGACCTGGACGGTGCCATGGCCCATCCGCAAACCCGGGCCATGGACTTCCTGGGTGCGGTCACTTTTCCTGAATGTGACAAACCCGCACCGATTGCGCGTCTGCCGCTGGACTTCTCCACTATCAGGCCACCGCAGGTGCGGCCGCCGTTAATCGGGGAGCATACCGACGCGGTGCTGGCCGAGTTTGGTTACGAGCCGCAGGCAATAGCGCGCCTGCGCGCCGACGGCGTGGTGTAAATCCGCACCAGCCCTGTTCTGGCGCGAGGAGCGCCAGTACACTCGCGTCAGATTCACGCCTATCCTCAGATCAAGAACGGACCACCGCATGACCTACGGCATACTTTCTTTCGGCGCCTATGTGCCACCCCTGCGCCTGTCGCGCCAGGCCATCCTCGCCGCGGTCGGCTGGGCCGTGCCGTCTTTACGCGGCACGGCGGCCGGCGAACGCAGCGTTGCCAACTGGGACGAAGACGCCCTCACCATGGCGGTTGAAGCGGGGCGCGACTGCCTGGCCGGAATCACCGCTAAACCGCCCCACGTCTGTCTGGCTTCAACCACGTTGCCGTTCGCTGATCGCAGTAATAGCGGGGTCGTGTCCGATGCGCTCAACCTCGACAACCACACCGCGACCGAAGATCTGGCCGGCAGTCGACGCGCCGCAACCAGCGCGCTGGCGCGTATGGCCCATGGTGGTCAGACCTCGCTGCTGTTGGCCAGCGATTGTCGCCAGACCAAGCCCGGCAGCGCCCAGGAAATGCTCTATGGCCATGGTGCCGCGGCGCTGCTGGTGGGCGAGGGCAATCCGATTGCTGTGTTCCTGGCCAGCGCTTCACGGCACGAGGATCTGGTCGATCAATACCGCTCCGCCGACGCCGATTTTGATTACAGCCTGGAAGAGCGCTGGGTGCGCGAAGAGGGCTATCTCAAAATCGTGCCGGAAGTCATCGAACAGGCTGCCGCCCAAGGGGGCGTTGCGCTCAAGGATATCGATCACGTCATTTTGCACGGTTCGGTGGACACGGCTCGCGCCCTGGCCAAACGACTGAACATGGATAGCAAACGCTTCAGCGACACACTCGCTGGCAAAGTCGGAGACTGCGGCGCGGCGCAGGCTTTGCTGATGTTGAGCAATGTGCTGGCCAAGGCCGGCGCCAATGAACGCATTCTGGTGGTCGGTTTTGGCCAGGGCGCCGATGCGATATTGCTGCAGACCACTGGGGCGCTATCAATCGTTCAAGGTGCGCGTGGTCCACAGGGCTACATCGATCAACATCGTGTGACCGACAACTACACCTATTTTCTGTCCTTGCGCGGTCAGCTGGACATCGACTTCGGATTGCGATCGGAACGCGACAACCGTACCGCGCTGTCGGCCTACTATCGCAAGCGCCGCGACATCAACGGCATGGTTGGCGGTCGCTGCCGGGCGTGTAACACGCTGCAGTTTCCGCGCAGTCTGGTGTGCGTGAAATGCGCGGCCTCGGATTCCCAGGAGGCCGAGACCCTGTCCAATCTCATCGGTCGGGTCAAATCGTTCACCGAAGACTGGTTGGCCTACACCCCGTCACCGCCGTATATCTACGGCAATGTCGAGTTTGTCGACGGTGCAAACATCATGCTTGAATTCACTGACTTCACCGCCGGCCAGATCAAGACCGGCGATGAGGTGCGCATGGTATTTCGCATCAAAGATTTTGATCACAAACGCAACTTCCATCGTTATTTCTGGAAACCGGCGCCGCTGCTCGGCTGAGCGATTGCGCATGCACAGTCACAGACGGACCATTCAGGAGCAAGAACATGGCTAAAGGCATCAAAGACAGGGTCGCCATCATCGGTATGGGCTGTTCGCGTTTTGGCGAACGTTGGGACTGCGGTCCAGAGGAGCTTATCGTCGAAGCCTTCACCGAGGCCTTGGCTGACGCCAAGATCGATCGCGAGCAAATCGAGATGGCGTGGTTGGGCTTGTTCTTCCAGGAGCAAAGTGCCGGCAAATCGGCGCTGCCGCTCAGCATGGCGCTGCGCCTGCCGAATATTCCCGTGACGCGCGTTGAAAATCTCTGCGCGACCGGCACCGAAGCCTTGCGCGGCGCGGTTTATGCGGTGGCGGCGGGTGCTTGCGATTTCGCCCTCGCACTGGGCGTCGAAAAGTTGAAGGACACCGGTTACGGCGGCTTGCCGGAACGCACCAAGGGCAGCTTTGATGATCTGTGGCTGCCCAATGCCACGGCGCCGGGCGCTTTCGCCCAACTGGCCAGCGCCTATACCGCCAAACACGGCTGTGATCCCAAGGATTTGAAGCGCGCGATGGCGCATATCTCCTACAAGAGTCACCAGAACGGCGCTTTGAATCCCAAGGCCCATCTGCAAAAGGAGATCACCGAAGAACAGGCAATCAACGCCGCGATGATCGCCTATCCCCTGGGGCTGTACGATTGTTGCGGGGTCAGCGATGGCGCTGCGTGCGCGATCGTGACCAGCGTGGAAAAGGCCCGCGAGATGGGTATCAAGGACATGGTCACGGTCAAAGCCATGCAGCTGGCACCGAGTAATGGTCTGGAAATGTCCAACACCGCCTGGGATGGCAGTTATCTGCTCACTACCCGTATTGCCGCCGAGCGCGCCTACAAAGAAGCCGGCATCACCAATCCCGTGGCGCAAATTGATATGACTGAGGTGCACGACTGCTTTTCGGTCACCGAGCTGGTGGTGATGGAAGACCTCGGTCTGTCTGTACCCGGTGGCGCTATCAAAGATGTGCTGGACGGCAAGTTTGATCGCGACGGCGCGGTGCCCTG
>JANOXY010000170.1:0-2153 GCA_031418675.1 Pseudomonadota bacterium | reverse complement strand
GCGTAACCCGCGAAGGGCACCAGTCGCGCGCCGAGTTCTTCGTGCAGATTGTAAAGTGGTGTTTTTTGCAGAACTTGATCGGGTGCGCTCATCGCCGCCCCCCGCCACACGACAAGCCAGGCTTGCGCGTGTAAAACCGATACCGGACCATGCCGTCACTATCGCACATGGCCCGGCACGATGGTACCGCTACGCAAGGTGACCGCCGGCCAATCTGGATTTGTTAACGGAGGAATCCGCCCATGAGCTTACGTCTGATCGGCGCTGGTGTTGGCCGCACCGGCACACTGTCGCTGCGCACTGCCCTTGAAACGCTGCTCGGCGGGCGCTGTTATCACATGTTCGAAGTGCGTGAACATCGCGAACACATTCCCCTGTGGCACGCCGCCGCGCGTGGTGAGGCCATCGATTGGCGCGCATTACTGAACGATTACAGCGCCGCGGTAGACTGGCCGGCCTCGGCATTCTGGCCGGAAATTGCAGCGGCCTATCCCGACGCCCTCATTCTGCTCTCCTCGCGCGATGCCGAGGGTTGGTGGAAAAGCGCATCAGAAACCATTTTTCTTGCCATGCAGGGCATGGACAACGATTGGAAGCGCATGATCGACACGATGTTCGCCACGCGCTTCACGTCTGACATCCACGACAAGGCTACCGCGATCGCTGCCTATGAAGCGCACAATCGCGCCGTGCGTGAGCACGCGCCGGCCGCTCGCCTGGTGGAGTGGCATCCCGGCGATGGCTGGGCACCCATATGCCAGGCACTGGGCGTGGCGATTCCCGATCTGCCCTTCCCCCATGTCAATTCAACGGCAGAGTTTAAGGCCCGTGTACTGACGCCCCATGACTGACATGCAAGGGCAAACGAGCTGGCGCTGGTCGTCACGATCAAACGCAAGCAAACGGTTTCCGGCTAGAATCCGCCCTCGTTCTGCCACTCCAAACGAATTCACGCCGCTATGAAAGATTGCCACGCCGGACAACGCTGGATCAGCAATACCGAACCCGAGCTCGGCCTGGGCATGGTGTTTGAGGTTGCCGATCGCCGCGTGGTGATTAATTTTCCGGCGGCCGATGATCGCCGCACCTACGCGCTCGACAATTCACCGCTGGTACGGGTGCTGTATCGCGCCGGTGATCGCATCCGCGGCGAAGATGGCTTGGAATTGATCGTGACCGAGGTCAAAACCGTCAACCATTGCGCGTTTTATTTCGGCATCAACGCCGAAGGCGCGGAGTTGAGTCTGCACGAGATCGATCTCGACAGCTTCGTGCAGTTCAACCGGCCACTGGATCGGCTGTTCATCGGTCAAATCGACAAAGCCGCGCGCTTCCGCCTGCGCGCCCAGACCCTGGCCTGGCATCATCGTCATCAGGTTTCACCGGCCTACGGCCTGCTCGGCGCCCGTGTGCAGCCGTTGCCCCATCAGTTTTACATCGCCGACGAAGTGGCCGGGCGCCACGCACCGCGGGTGCTGCTGGCCGACGAAGTGGGTCTGGGCAAAACCATCGAAGCGGGGCTTATTCTGCATCGGCTATGGTTGTCGGGGCGTGTCGGCCGGGCACTGGTCGTAGTGCCGGACAATCTCGTTCACCAATGGCTGGTCGAGATGTTGCGTCGCTTCAATCTCAAGTTTTCGATTCTTGATGAGGAGATTTGCGACGAACTGGTGGGCTCGGGCGAAGACAATCCCTTTGAGTCCGCACAACTGGTCCTGACCAGTCTGTCCTTCCTGGTCGCGCATGCGGAGCGTCACGCCCAGGCCTGTGCTGCGGACTGGGATTTGATGATCGTTGATGAAGCCCATCACTTGAGCTGGAGCCCGGCAGCTGCGAGTCCGGCCTATGGGACCATTGCGGCCTTGGCCGCGCGCATTCCATCGTTATTGTTGCTGACGGCCACGCCTGAGCAGTTGGGGGTGGAAGGGCATTTTGCACGTTTGCGGCTGCTCGACCCACACCGCTACGACGATCTCGAACGTTATCTCGCCGAAGAAAAACACTACGAAGCGGTCAGCGATCTGGTGCGCGCATTGCGCGATGGCGAGAGCGGTGGCGCACCGAGCGCGACGGTGCTGGAAGAAGTTGCGCGCTATCTGGGCGCGGCGCGCAGCGCTGAACTGGCAGACCAACTGGCTGCTGACAGCGTCGGC
>JANOXY010000169.1:0-9799 GCA_031418675.1 Pseudomonadota bacterium | reverse complement strand
CACGCAGCTTCGTTCTCACCCGACCAGACCGAGCTCGAGCGTAGCGAGGTGATCCGTGGCCGAGCAGCGATCGCTTCTGGAGCAACCAGGCGCGGAAGACCGCTGGTACGGGCACGCGATCGACTGTCAGGACACACGCTGATGGTGAGCGCAACCTGAGAGATAGAAGGGTGATCGCCCGCCCCTCACGGTGTTAACGGCGCCATGACCTCACCCGCCGCAGCGCGCACATAGGCTACTTCGTCGAACAAGGCAGATTGCACCAATGCGCTTGCTACTGCATCGCCGAACGAAGCCAGTGCATTCACGCTCACCTCACGGATACGCGGATCACGGTCGGCGAGTCCTTTTGCAAGGGCGCGCGCGGCGTCCGCACCACCGATGCTTGCCAGCGCACCGATGGCCGCACGCTTCACATGGTCTGCCGGGTCGGCAAGCGCCACCGAGAGCGCGGCAATCGCCCGCTCATCGTGCAGCTCGCCGAGGGCGATCGCCGCTTCTTGCCGCACTATCGGCGCGCCCGAAAGCAGCCGCGCCTGCCCGCGTGAGAGGGCGACGTCGCTCGCCGTGTCCGCTATCGGGCCATAGACCTGATTGCGCGCGGGTAACAGCCAAAGGGTGTTGCTGTGGCGACGGCGCGAGTCCGATCGGGAGTTTGTCTGCAGCACAAAACTTTGTTCACGCAAAATGGTGTCCAGGGCTTGGCGCAACGGTGCTTCATCAAGCCTGACACTAATCGTGTGGTTCGGCAGCGTGTGAACCACGAGCCCCAGATTTGACACGTCTGCCACGGCATGCAACACATCGAGCAGCGGCGCGTTGTGCGCACAGACACTCAGACGACCCTCTCGATAGGCCGCTTTCAAGGCGGCGTTCGGGGTGGCGTCGCATTCGGCGGCGGCGGCACCGGCAGCTATGGCGAGAAGTGTGAGAACACTCAAGCGCAAGCAGCGAAGGTAAGCGCTAAACATGACGGACGGTCTTCACGCGCGATCCCCATAACGACTGGAAATGACCCTGGCAAGGTGCGCCCCGCTGCCTCGTTAACAAGCCTGTGTTGCCGAGATGAGCGCTAGCTGCTGCGAACATGAGCATTTGGCAATATTCAGACACGGCAGCGGCCCTTTTCTAGACAATCGCCATCGGGCCTGACTACAGTACCGACCTACCTGGCTCGACTCGTACCTCAGTACCTAGGAAATATCACCGTGCGTCTGCTTGTCGTCGATGACGACCCCACACTCGTCAGCTACCTCGGCAAGGGCCTGAAAGAAGCGGGCTTCATGGTCGATCATGCCGTCGACGGTCAGGCGGGCCTGCAGTCGGCACTCGCGCAACGTTATGACGCCGCAGTCATCGACATCATGTTGCCGGGCATGGACGGTCTGGCATTGATCACCGAACTGCGGCGGCGGCGCATTCAACTGCCGGTGATTGTCCTCAGTGCCAAGCGCTCACTGGACGAACGCATACGCGGACTGCAGGCCGGCGGCGACGATTACCTCACTAAACCTTTTGCCTTTTCGGAGTTGTTAGCCCGGCTGCAGGCCTTGATCAGGCGCGCCAACAATACGCCGGAACCGACCAGCATTTCAGTCGCCGATCTGCATATCGATCTGCTCACTCGCGACGTACTGCGCGGTGCCCGCCGGATCGATCTGCAACCACGGGAGTTCAGTGTGCTGGAATATCTGGCACGCAACGCCGGCCGCGTGGTATCAAAAACCATGATCATGGAACGCGTATGGGACTACAACTTTGATCCGCAGACCAATGTGGTGGAGTCACGCATCTGCCGCCTGCGCGACAAGATCGACCGCGATTTTGACAGACCCTTGATCCACACCGTGCGCGGACTGGGTTATGTCCTCAAAGACCGCTCCTGAGCGCAAAACAACCCTCGCCCTACGCCTGACGTGCTGGTATGCCGCCGTCTTTGCGCTGTCGTCGGCGTTGGCGCTGGCTTGTGTTTATGGCTTGGTGGTCACCGCCGTGGCGGCACGCACCGATGCCGACCTGAGCCAGGATATCGACGAGTTTGCCGGCCTCTACCGCGAAGAAGGACTGCCACGCGTCACGCGCGAGATGGCACTCGATACACGGGGCGATGAAGCCGCTTCCGTGTACTTCAGGATCTGGTCTCGTGATGGCAAGCTGCAGGCAGCGACACCTCTGGCTGCCTGGCCCGATCTCCCACCGCCGACGTCCAAGGTCCTGCTGCAGGCGCTTGATCACGGCCGCGTCGAACTCGCGGTTCCGCAGGTACCGAAGCGCCACGATCGCCTGCGCACCGTCATCGGTAAGTTGGGGCCCGAGCTGGTGCTCGAAATTGGCCAATCGCTGGAAGACGATCAGGATTTTATCGCCGAGATCATGCGCGGCTTCGTGGCGACGCTGGTTGCGGTGCTCGTACTCGGCGGGCCGATAGGCTGGTTCATGGCTAAGCGCGCGCTGCGCGGGGTGCGAGATGTCACCCACACCGCGCGCGAAATCGCCGCCGGTGCATTCGGCAGGCGTGTGCCCATCACTGGACAAGGTGACGAGATTGACGAACTCGCACGTATGTTCAATACCATGCTCGACAGGATTCAGATCCTGATAATCGGCATGCGCGACATCGCCGACAACCTCGCCCACGACATCCGCAGCCCGCTTACCCGCATGCGTGCAGCTGCCGAAATGAGCTTAGGTTCCAAGCGCGGCAACGACGCACACGACTCCTTGGCGCTCGGCACGATTGAGGAATGCGATCGTCTGCTCAGCATGATCAACACCACGCTGGATATTGCGGAAGCAGATTCAGGCGCCGCTCCGTTGGACGTGACCGCCGTTGATCTCGGCGAACTTATCCGCGATGCCTGCGAAGTATTCCAGACCGTGGCCGAGGATCGCGGTATCACCCTCGCCGTCGATGTACCGACGCAGCTGTGGGTCGCCGGCGACCGTCAGCGCTTACAACGGGTCGTGGCCAATCTCCTCGACAACGCCCTTAAGTACTCGCTTGACCGTGGCCAGGTCAGATTGACAGCTGGCGAGACCGATAAACGCGTGTGGTTGGCTGTCGAAGACAATGGGATCGGTATCGCCCATGGCGAACTACCCCACGTATTTCAGCGTTTTTTCCGTTGCGAGCGCAGCCGCTCCCAAAGCGGCAGCGGTCTGGGGCTCAGTCTGGCTCTGGCTTTTGTACGCGCCCATGGTGGCGATATCACCGTTACCAGCCGTGAAGGCGTGGGCAGCACCTTCCGCGTCGTACTGCCAACCGCAGTACGCGTCTGACGATTGCCAACTAAGGACACACCCGCCGCGGTCTGACGCACCGCATCCATCTTCCCTGCGACTTGCCACGACGCTTCCTGTCCTACCGTTCGAGATGAGCAATTGCTCATCTCCCACCCACCCTGCGCTCATGTCAGCTCCCTAGTCTATTGCTCGCCGGTAGAACCGAGGTCTAGCGGAACGATCACGAGACCCCATAAGCAACGGAAGGAGCAATTCCGATGATTAAACAACTTCGAACGATCTGCGTTGTTGGCACTGCGGCTGCGATACTTACCGTCGTCGGTATCGCATCCGCAGCCTCGACCGAAAAAGTCGTGCGCTTAAAGGATGCGCGCTTGAAGATTGAAAAGAACGCAACCGACAATGATGCGGGCATCCAGGTTTTCATCGATGCCGACCCATGGAAATCAATGGACATCTTCGATCCCAGTGGGCGTAGGGTGTTTCACGCCGAAACCAATGGCCGTCTAGGCCGGCAAGGTGCGTCGGAGTTCTTCATGGAAAGCGCCGAACCGAATTTCTCGGAACTGACGTTCAAAAGATTCCTGCAGCGCTTTCCGGCCGGGCGTTACCGCATGCGCGGAGAAGGTCTGGCCGGGGAGCGCTACGTTGGTTCGGCCAATTTTACCCACCAGGTTCCGGCCGGCCCCGTGTTGGTCGCCCCTGAAGAAAATTCCACGGTCGATCCGGACAACACCGTGGTGCAATGGCAGCAGGTGGCCGCGCCCGCGGGAAGTGCGATCGTCGGTTACCAGGTGCTGGTGGTAAAACCCGATTCAGGCATTCGCGCCATTCCGAAAATCATCCTCGATGTCATGATGCCGCCTAGCGCCACGAGCATGGCCGTGCCACCCGGCTTCCTGCGGTCGGCGTCGACTTACGAATGGGAAGTGCTTGCCATCGAGAGAAGTGGCAATCAGACGCTCTCGTCCGGTGCGTTCAAGACCCCTTAGCGGGCGATGGGCCTGATGAGGGGAAAGGGTGAGGGCCTTTGCCCTCACCCCCGGGTAAGGGCCTTGCCCTCACCCCTATACACTCAACCCGCGCTGCGCAGATTCTCCTCGACCACCACTGCCGGCGTCGCCTCATAGGCCGCAGTGCGCAGAATGCGTCCCGGCAGGGCGCCGGTGCATTCGTCGTATTCAAAGGTCGGCACACCATTGACGATGATGGCGCGATAACCGCGGGCCTTCTGGATCAAACGACGACCACCACCGATGATGTCTTCGTAAACCGGCACTTCCGGTGTCACTTCGAGCTTCTCCAGATCGTAGACCACCACGTCGGCCGGCATGCCGACCTGCAAGGTGCCGATACCATCCAGACCGATAGCCGCTGCTGACATGTAAGACAGGCGCCAATGGGCTTCTTCCAGCGTCATGACGCCCAGATCGCGCACCCACTTGGTCAGCATCACGGTCGGATATTTGCCCAGGCACAGGAACTGGGTGTGGGCGCCACCATCGGATAAACCCGGAATGACAAACGGATGGCTCATGATCTCGCCGACCGCATCATCTTCGGTGTTGTTCAGGTCTTCGATCAGGAACAGGGTGCGCAGTTCTTCCGCCAGCGCTATCTCGCAGAACATGTCGAGTGGCGCCTTGCCCTGGGAACGGGCGATCTCACCGACGTAGCGGCCCTTGTACTCGCTCAACGCCGAGTCAAAGATCTTCATACGTTCCCAGTTACCCGCCCACAGCCGGTTGGTGTAGTGGTCGAGATCATGCTGCAAGAGCGCACGGACTTCGGGATTACGCAGGTTGGCCAGACGCTCTTCCAGCGGGCAGGCCAAGGCCTTGTTCCAGGCCGGCATATCATCGAACAGGTTGTAGTCGATGAGATTGAACAGCGACTCGATGCGGTGCGCATTGCCGAGCGCAAAAATGCGATGGCGCTGGTTTAATTCCTCAAGCAGCTTGAGCGCATCCCTCCACTGCCCGGGCAGATGGTGGACCTGCAGAATGGCGTTGTAATACACCGGCCGGCCACTCAATTCCGCCCAACGCTCGAGCAGTTTGGCTTCGTCTGGCCCCAGATGCAGGGACTGCGGCGTGACCTCGATGGAGCCAACGTTAAATTCGCGTGCGACGGCGATCAGCGCTTCAGTCTCTTCCGGAGGCGCGATGAGGCTGGGCAGCATGGAGCCGTCGTAGTCGCGATCGATCAAGTTCAAGTCGGTCGAGAGTCCCAGTGCACCGGCGCGATAACCATCGCGCACCAGTTCTTTCATCTGTTCGAGTTCGTCGGCCGTGACAAGCTTGCGGGTGGTGTCTTCGGTGCCCAATACCCAGGCGCGGATCGGTGATTGCGGGATATAGGTTGCGACGTTCACACCCAAGCCACCACGCTCCAGGGATTCCAGATAGTCGCGCTGACTGACCCAATCCCAGCGCATGCCTTCTTTCATCGACGCATACGGAATGGCCTCGACGCGGGTCATGCGCTGCATGGCACGTTCGCGATCTTCGGGCTTGCACGGCGCAAAGCCAAAACCGCAGGCGCTGACCACGATACTGGTAATGCCATGCCAGCAGGATTGTGATGCATAGGCGTCCCAGTTCAGTTGCGCGTCGTAGTGGGTGTGTACGTCGATGAAGCCGGGTGCGACCACCAGACCCTTGGCATCGATCTCACGGCGGCCGCTGCCGCGCACATTGCCAATCTCGGCAATGCGGCCGTCCTTGATGGCGACATCGCCGTTAAAGGCCGGCATGCGCGTGCCGTCGACAACGCGACCGCCGCGTATGACCAGATCAAATTGAGGCGTGGAAGTGGGCATGTTGGTGTCCCCTGGAATTGCGTTTGAGGATGGAGTATTTGCGTGAACGCGCAACGACCTGTTGGTCCCGACGCGGAATGCCCGCTAATCTGCGCGTCAGCGTGGGCAGCGTCAACCCAGATGCGGTGGCTGTGGGGTCGCGCGACCACGGCTCCCCACATAGCGTAGGATTCAAGCTATCTATCGAGTGGGATTTGCAGGCCCGACACTGCTTCTGCGCAAGCTGGCGGCCTGCCGGACTTAGGCCGTCGTCGCGAGGCGCGCGGAAGCAAAAACGGACTGGCGCGCATTTGAGGTCAACAGGATGAATTTTTACCGACAGTGCGCGCCGCTGTGGACCACTCCCGCCGCCGCCGTAGATTCTGGCTAACTCCACACGCCCCCAGTTTCGCGTGCCCCCACACCCGGAAGGAAACAGACGAGATGACGCTCACAATACGACTACTCGCTACGCTCGCACTGGTGGCTAGCACCTCAGCACAGTGCGCAATCACCGCCTTCTCCGACAGCTATCTTGGCGCGGGTGGTGCCGGTACCTGCGATACCAACTACGCCATCACCGGACGCATGCCAGACACTGGCACAGGGCACCCACTATTCGTTTACCTGGTCGGCACCACGGAAGCCCATGACAATGGTCAGGCCACGGCCGCCATTACCCGTATGGCGCAGGCGGGATACGTCGCAGCGGCTGTGCAGTATCGCAGCGAAGTATTTGGTAGCTGTGCGGAGATTGCCAAAAAGGCAGCTTGCATCTTCAAACCCAATGCGGCCGATAGTGCGGTGGGCAAACTGTGCGCGCGTGGCAACTGCAGCAAGGGCATCGTAGTAGGTGGCTTCAGTCAAGGGGCGATCGCCGCGATTCTGGCTAAGAACACCGACAAGCGTGTGAAAGCGGTTTACGGCATGGGCGCCCTGGCCAGCTACTCAGCCTATGATCTCGCCCGCTGCATGAATAATCGCAAGCATGCGCTGCCGAGCGGCAATCTGCGCATCGTCAACGGTGAGAAGGATCAATTCGCGGGGGCCACAGCCGCCAATGTGCGCATCAGTTCGCAAGCGGTGACCGGCAAAAAGTGCGCTGCCAATGCCAATTCCTGTTTGAACACCAATGGCAGCGGCTGGATCATCGTGCGTAATACGCAGGTACGCGACAAATCAGCCGATCACTGCTATCAGCGTGCTAACAAGGACTGCTTTGGCAATCCCGACACCCTCGATGCAAATTGGCGTAACGGCAGTGCGAATTGGACCCTGCCGTCTAATCTAAAGTGGCTCCGAACGTTTATCACGCCCTGAACAAATGCCTACTCGCGGCGGCGCGAGTGTGTGGTCGGAGTGTGCGACAAAGAGGCGTGAGACTTCATGATCATCACTGAAACCATCGCAGACTGCGCGCAGATTCGTTTGGCCAGGGGTGTTACCAACGCCTTGACCACCGAAGTAATGCACGCTCTGGCTGGGGCTTTGGATGACGCCGAACGACAGGCCCGCGGCGTGTTGTTATGTGGCGGTGAGAAGTTCTTCAGCAACGGTGCTGATCTGGGATGGGCTTTAAGCCAGTCAAGTGCAGGTATGCGTGAGATGTTTCTCGCGATCGGTGCTTGTGTGCTGCGCATGCTGGAGTCCCGGCTGCCTATCGTCGGCGTGATTAAGGGCCACGCCATCGGTGCCGGCCTGGCACTGCTGACCGCGTGTGACTATCGCTACGGCGCGCGCGGGCGCGTGTTGCTGGGTAAACCGGAAACCCTCATGGGTGTACCCAACCCCCACTTTGCCGATCAGCTCTTGCGTTTTATTGCCGGCGATTTTTTTGCCTCGGATCTCATTTATAGCGGACGGCTGATTACCGCTGAGGACGCGCTCACCATGCACATCATGCACGGCGTCGCTGACATAGATGAGGTCGAAGCGCTGGCCTGGCAGCAGTTGTTATTGCTGCGTGATGTGCCGGTAGCTGCATTCGCCGAAAGCAAACACATGCGCAGCGCTCGTTTATGTGCCGAGCTGCGCGAGCAGATGTCAGCGCGGGTCGCGCGTCAGGTCGAGATCTGGAATTCAGACGAGGCGCAAGTGCGCCTGCGCGAGGCCGCCAAACGCCTGGCCCGCTAGCAGGCCAGGCGCGCTCGTACCGCCGGGACCACTTCGCGTATCAGTCGCTCCAGACTGGCATTCATGACTTTGGGATGCAGTCCCGGTGGTGATGCCCAGGTTACCAGATCGGTAATGCCAAAATCGTGAATGAAGGCCACGATGGTATCAACACAGGTTTGCACGTCGCCTACGATCCAGGTCTGCGGCACGCGGTTACTGGTGCCAAAACCCTCGCCGCTCTCAGCAAAAAAACGCTGATAGATCTGCATGCGATAGCGTTCCGATTCCCGCACCGCAGGCCAGTCACGTTCGGCATCATCGGTCACCAGCACACTGCGAATGATGCCGATGCGATAGTCCTGCACCGGCTGCTTCGCATCAGTCAGCGCTTCTCGCCATACATCGAGCGTCTGGGTGCGATCCCCTTGCGGTAAAAGATGGCAACCATACCGCGCGGCACGCAGCGCGCCGGCACGCGACATCGCCGCCACCCATAAGGGTGGCCCACCGGCTTGCACATAACCCGGCGTAATCAGCACATCGTTAAATTCATAACGCTTGCCCTTGAAGCTGAAACGCTCGCCACTGAAACACAGGCGCAACACTTCGATGGCTTCATCGGACATCGACACCCGTCGCGCCACCGGCAGACCAAAACCATGGAATTCGTGGGGTGCGTAGCCGAGACCCACGCCAATTTCGACCCGACCATTGGAAAGGTTATCGAGCACCGCCAGGTCTTCGGCCAGACGCACCGGGTTGTTAAACGGCAGCAGACACACGTCTGATGAAAATCGCACGCGGCGAGTGCGTGCCGCCGCAGCCGCAGCGACGGGAATCCAACTGGGCAAGTAACCGTCTTCGACAAAGTGATGTTCCGTGAACCAGACCAAGTCAAAGCCAATCTCGTCGGCCCATGCGATCTGATCCATCACCTCGCCGTAGAGCGTGGGCATGGAGATCCCGGAGTCGGCGGGATTGCGGAAGTCGTAACAAAGTCCTACGCGGAAATCGGGCATGTCGCGCTCCTCATGACTAAACGCCGTAAACGGGATCGAAAGACCGGGCGTACACGCCGATGGGCTCGGCGTGTGGCCCTACGCCGCGCACTACGCCAGCTTAAAACCTTCGTAACCCTTGGCCGCAACGTCGTTGCACTTTGCTTCGTAGCGCAGGAAGCCGCCGACATAGGGCAGAAACACGCGCGGCTTGCCGGGAATATTGGCGCCGACATACCAAGAGTTACAGCCCTCCATGAGGGTTCTGGCGGCGACGGTATTAACGTGCTCAACCCAGGCATCTTCCGCCGCGGGCTCAACTTCGATGCGGGTCGCACCCTGGGCAGACAGCCAGTTTATGCACTCGCTTATCCATTCGACGTGATGTTCGATGCCCACCGTCATGCTGGCCAGCACCGAGGGGCTGCCGGGCCCGGTGATAATGAAAAAATTCGGAAACCCGGCCGTGGCCAAGCCGAGATAAGTGCGCGGACCAGCCGCCCATTTGTCCTTCAAGCGCTGGCCGTCGATGCCGCGTATGTCGATGCGATCCAGCGCGCCGGTCATGGCATCAAAGCCGGTCGCAAACACCACGGCATCGAGTTCGTAGTCGGCCGTGGCCGTGCGCAGACCGCTGGTGGTG
>JANOXY010000168.1:0-1996 GCA_031418675.1 Pseudomonadota bacterium | reverse complement strand
CAGGCGGCCACCGTATCGGCGTAGACCGCCAGACTCGTCGTGTTCAGCCAGGTACTGCCGATCTGCAAGCCGTCGCGCGAACCGTGGGCCAGCACATGCACGGCGTCGATGTTGTGGCTCACGCGCAGCACTTCATCAATTTGCTGCAGACCGTCGGCGGCCTTATCGAGCACCACGATGGTTCGTTCGACACCATCGTGGCGTTGTTCAATATCGCTGCGCAGTTGTGCGTAGTCATCGATGCCGGCGTCGATGAAAATCACTTCGTGGCGCGAGCCAGGCGCAGGCTCGCGGCTAGCGAGGCCGGCCAGTTCAGCCAGGTCGAATGCTGCGGGTGGCGCGGTGTGAGCCAGGGTTGCGGTATCGGGCAACCACGCGGCGAGTGTGTGGGGATCGAGCAAGGGATGGGCGAGATCGGTGTGCTGGGAAGCATCGCGCGGCAGATCGAGTCCCAAGCCCAGTTCGGCCGACAGCAGCAGGCGCGGCTCCAGGCTTTCGACGCGCGGCGCGCTGCTGCGCCGGCGCGGCTGCCGGACCACGCTCACGTCCTTCGGCACCACAAGGGCGGGCGCTGGTCTGGCCGCGGGTTTGCCGTTGATAAAGCGGCGTTCACGGCCGGACTGCGTTTATGGCGCAGCACAACACGTGGCACTCCGGCCCGCCTGGTCAAGGGACTGGGGGCTTTTCACGGCGCAACTTGCGCCAGTGGTGCATCGGCGGATGCCGGTGCTGGTTTGTGCGGCGTCGCCTCGGAGCTGGCAACACGCGCCATGCATTTGATGCCCGCCAGGTGGCGCTGGCCGGGGTTCGGATATTCGAGGCGCGCGCGGAAGGTGCCGCTGGCCGGGTCACCCACGGCGTCCACCGCGACCACCGGCGCCTGCCAAGGCGCTTGTGGGTTGGTCTCGGGAAAAACCGTGACGGTCTGACCGACGACAAATTCGCTGTAGCGCGCAATCGGCACGATGACTTCAATCCGCAATGGATCGAGCTGGGCGACACGCAGAATCGCTTCCTTGTCGACAAACTCACCGGGTGATTTGAAGCGCTCAACGACCACCCCATTAAAAGGGCTCACCACGCGCCGCAACGCCAGCGCCGCTTCGGCGCGTCCGGTGTCGAGCTTGGCCAGACGCAGATTGTCCTTGGCCACGGCCAACTGCCACTGGCCAAGCTTGGCCGCCCGTGCCGCTTCATCCTGGTCTTGCACGGATACCACCTTTTTAGCCTGCAGATTATCGATGCGCGCCAGGCGGCGTTCGTCGAAATCGAGGCCCGAAGCGCGCAACTGCACTTCGCTGTTCATGCTCGCCCGGGCCTGCGCCAGGGCCAGATTGGCTTGCTCCACTTGCGATTCAAGATCCGCCAGCGTCTGGCCGGCGGAAACACGCTCTGCACGTTCAACCAGCACCCGTTCCAGGCGTCCGCTCACGCCGCTGCTGAGATCGAGCACCCGGTTGGGCATGACCACACATTCAAAATCTTCCGGGTTGTCGATCGCGCGCGCCGGGCCTGCTGTTAGAAACAGACTCGCACACAACAGACCAATCAGGCGCTGAGAGAAACGGACCAGGGGAACAAATTCAGGCATGGCGGCGAGCTCGATAGTGCAAGGGCTTCAACAGCGCTAGCGGCGCTGCCGGGCGCAACTTGAGCGCTGCGGATGAGTGGCTCAGATCGCCAGATGCGCGAGGAACAAACGTCGCAATGCGCGATAACAACGGGCCGCCAACGCTTCCGGCTCATGCTCGATGCGCACCAGGGCACGCCCGCCAACACGGCTGCGGGGCGCCAGACCCGTGAGTTCAAGATCGAGCACAAAAAGATTTTCCATGGCCTGGTTGTGATCCGCCGGAGTTCCAATGGAAGATAAGGGGCGGCTGTTCTGTCAGGTCATCGCTCCTACGGGCGCAACTAGCGAATACACCGACCGTCAATTGCGGAAAGTCGAAGCCATCATCGCTACTGTTCCCGAAGTTTCCAGCTATGGGGCCAT
>JANOXY010000167.1:0-3970 GCA_031418675.1 Pseudomonadota bacterium | reverse complement strand
GGCTTCGCTGGTGTCGATGCTGTTGATGTGCGCATGGGCATATTCGCTGCGCACAAAGACCGCGTGCAGCATGCCGGGCAGGACCATGTCGGCAAGGTATTTGCCGGCACCGGTCACCAAGCGTTGATCTTCTTTGCGTGGCAGTCGTGCGCCTAACCAGTCTTGCGGGTTGTTAGTCATGGGATGCCCTTTAAGCCTTTTCGCGCACGACGCGCGCTGCTTCGCGCACGGCGCGAACGATGTGCACATAACCCGTGCAACGGCACAGATTGCCGACCAGCCCGTGGCGGATTTGATCGTCGCTGGGATCAGGATTGTCACGCAGAAAATCGCTCATGTTCATGAGGATGCCTGGCGTACAGAAGCCGCATTGCAGGCTGTGATGCTCGGTAAAGGCCTGCTGCAAGGGCGCAAGCTTGCTCGCGGCCAAGCCTTCGATGGTCGTGATGCTGTGGCCGTCGGCCTGCACGGCCAACATCAGACAGCTCTTTACAGCGTCGCCATCGAGGTGGATGGTGCAGGCGCCACAAACGCCTTCATAGGTACAGCCGACATGGGTGCCGGTCAGTGCCAGTTGTTCGCGCAGAAAATCGACCAGCAGCAGACGCTCGGCGACGTGCTCCTCATAGAGCGTGCCGTTGACGGTAACTTTGATGGTAGGCATGGTTTGCTCTGTCAGGTTAGGGCACGGGCGAAGGCGCTGCGGGCGACGTCGCGGCCGATGGTTCGGATGAGTTGCTTGCGATAGGCAGCGTCGGCGGAGTTATCACTATGGGTATCGGCGGCGTCGGCGATGGCGCCCATGGCGGCATCGATGGCCGCATCGTCACCACTGGAGCCGATGAGTCTGGTTTCGCCGGCGCTGGCGCGTTGCGCACCGTTGGCAAGGCCGGCCAGTGCGATACGCGCAGCACTGCATTGACCGCCGGCATCGAGAGTGACCCATACCGCGACACCGATAACCGGCAAGGCATCGGTCACCAGGCCCCATTTTTTGTAAGCACTGCCACAGCGGGGCGCAGCTGCCGGCCAGCTCACCGACAGGAGTATTTCGTCGTCGCGCCGCGCGGTTTCGAGCGGGCCGAGCAGGAATTCGTCCGCTACCAGGCTACGCTTGCTGCCGTCGGCGGCGAGCAGATTGAGGGTCCCGCCCAGGGCTAGCACCACGGTCGGCGTGCACGCCGCGACATAGTTCCAGCACAAACTGCCACCAATGGTGCCGCGATTGCGCACCTGACGATCACCGACGTGGCCGGCCGCGTCTCGCAGTGCGGCGAAGGCACCAATCAGCTGGCCATCGCGCATGATGTCGACATAGCGGGTCATAGCGCCGATGGTGAGCGCGCCGTTGCTGCGCACGACACCCTTCAGTTCGTCGACGCTTTGCAGATCAACGATGCATTGCGGACGCAGCATGCGTGACTTGATGGCCTGCATGGCGCTTTGTCCGCCCGCTAGAAAGATGGCCTCGCCGGCGTCATAGCGTGCCACCGCAGCGAGGGCTTCAGAGACGGTGCGCGGACGGACGTATTCTTGAATCCTGGCCGGAAACATAGGCCTCCCCTGCGAATAACGGTGCGATGCGGTGGATTGCGCGAGGCCCGGATTGTAGCACCGCCGGTGTGTGCGCCGACCAGCATGTCGAGCTTGCTAGCGTCGTGCCCGCACCCATCTAATACCGATGGCCGCTCGACAGTCCCCACGCGGTCGCGCATTCACCAAGAGCGGAGGGCAATAGACGTGAAATTCAGCATCGAGTGTGTAGTGGCGGCAGCGAATCATCTCGGCGAAGGGCCAGTGTGGGATGTGGAGCAGGCCGCGCTCTACTGGGTGGACGGCACCGGCCGGCGGGTGGGCAACCCGTCCCTGTGGCGATTGGACCCGCGCACTGGTGCAACCCGGCATTGGTCTCTTGATCATGACGTCGGCGCCATGGCCTTGCGTCGTAACGGTAACGCCGTCCTCGCGCTGGATGATGGTTTTTACTTTTTCGACTTCAACAGTGGTGCGTTGGAACGCCTGCACGCGGTTGAAACGGAGCAGCCGCGCAGCCGCTTGAACGATGGCAAAGTCGACCGTGCGGGCCGCTTTTTCGCCGGGGGTATGGACGACAAGGAAGAGCTCGGCATCTGTGGTTTATGGCGCCTGGATCCCGACCTCAGTATTACCCGCGTTGAGCAGGGCATCATTTGCTCCAACGGTCCATGCTGGAGCCCAGACGATCGCACCTTCTATTTTGCCGATACCTTCGCCCAGGAGATGTGGGCTTACGACTACGATCTTGCCCGCGGCACCCTGGCCAACAAGCGGGTCTTTGCCACCAGTAGTGGCGAGGCCGGTTTTTTTGATGGTAGTACGGTGGATGCCGAGGGCTGCGTCTGGAATGCGATGGTGATCGGTGGCGAGCTGATTCGTTATACACCCGATGGCGAGGTGGAGCGGCGCATAGGCATGCCGGTCAAGAATGTGACGAGTCTGTGTTTCGGCGGTGAAAACCTCGACGAGATTTATGTCACCTCGATGGCGCGGGTCAGCCATCCAGCCACCCATGCCCATTTTGCGCGCCAGGTTCAACCGCAGTTTGGCGCCGGCAGCCTGTTCCGCATTCGTGGTCTGGGCATACGGGGTTGTGCCGAACCGCGCTTTGGCGGTTAAGCGCCTGTGGCGATCAGGACGGATGCTGTAACGCGCGTTTGACTGCAGCGGCGAACAGGTCGACGTCTTCGCCGGTGGTATCAAAAGACGTCACCCAGCGCGCCACGGCGTCGCTGTCGCGCCAAGTGTAGAAATAGTGGTCGCGTTGCAGCGCATCCAGCACGCTGCGCGGCAGGCGTGGAAAGAGCATGTTGGTCTGCACCGGACACACAAACTCGAGTCCAGCAACATCGCCCAGCGCGGTGGCCAGACGCAAGGCCATGGCGTTGGCATGACTCGCCAGTTCGCGCCATAAATCGTCTTGGAGATAGGCCTGAAACTGGGCGGCGATGAAGCGCATCTTGGACGCGAGCTGGGTCGCCTGCTTGCGCGCATAGGCGGCTTCCAGCGCGAGCGCGGGGTCAAAGAGCACCACCGCTTCAGCGCCGAGCAAGCCGTTTTTGGTGCCGCCAAAACTCAAGACATCAACACCGACCTCGGCGGACAGGGCCGCCAGTGAGACATCGAGCGCGGCGGCAGCATTGGCGTAACGCGCGCCGTCAACATGCACAAGCAGATCGTGGGCATGGGCAAAGTCGGTCAGCGCACGCATTTCTGCAACGCTATACAACACGCCCCATTCCGTGGGCTGGGTGATGGACACCACACGTGCGCGGGTCTGATGAACGCCACGAGTCGGTCCGAGCGCAGGCGCCAACAGGGCAGGACTGAGCTTGCCATCGGTGGTTGCGATGGGCTGCAATTTGCCGCCGCAGAAATGTTCGACTGCCGCGCACTCGCTATTAAGAATGTGTGCGCTATCGGCGCACAAGATCGCGTCATAGCGACGTGTGATCGTCGCCAATGCAACAACATTCGCGCCGGTCCCGCCGAAGGTAAACAATATTTCCGCCGCGCCGCCAAAGGCGGCGCGCAATGCGTCGCTGGCACCGGCCGTCCACGCATCATTGCCGTAGGCCGAGGCATGGCCGTGATTGGCCTTGGTGATGGCCGCCAACACTGCCGGATGGATCCCGGCGCCGTTATCGCTGGCAAAACTGCGAACGCTCATGGGCTCTGCATGCTCAAGGGCGACCAGTCGCGGCGGCGGCGGGCGATGCGTGTCGGTAAATCTTCATCGCCAAGGTGGGCTGCAGCCTGTTGGTAGTGGGCCAAATCGACGTTTTCGAGGGTTCTCGCATTGACCACCGCACGCTGCCCATCGGCCGCTGCACAACGCGCCATGGTCAGGATGCCACAGCGGCGGCAGACCAGAAAATCGGCACTTTCGGACGCGAAGCGGTAAGCGATAATCTGATCCTGATCAGCGTAGCTC
>JANOXY010000166.1:0-1621 GCA_031418675.1 Pseudomonadota bacterium | reverse complement strand
GTGATGCCGAAGTTCGCCGGGGCGAGCGTGACGGTCTGGCTTTCGCTGATGGTGAGCGCCCCACTGGTCACCATCGGCGTGTCATTGCTCGCGGTGATGGTGAGCGACGCCGTATCCGCGGCCACCGAGTAAGCGGACACTCCACCGACAACAGGCACACCGGCGATCTGCACATTGTCTACAAACAAATCCGCATGCGCGGACTCGCCCGTCACATAGAAGCGGATGCGCGTATCCGTCGTGATGAACGGCGAGAGATCGACGCTGTACGACCCCGTGCCAGTATTGGCAGCAGAAGAAAAGGTAGCGCCGGCGAGGGTGGTGTAGTTGCTGCCGCCATCGCTAGAAGCCTGCACCACGATGCTGTCGCCACTGCCGAGCGTATTGTTGTAATTGAAGGTCAGCGTCGCTGCTGTTGATCCGCTTAGATTCACCTGCCGATAGACCGCGTCGCCGATTGACGACGCCTGGATCCGAAGTTCCCCGCCCGTGACGCGAATGCGGCCGCCACCGGCGCCACCACCGTTGCTATCGGTTTCGACCCAGGCTGCGCTCCAGTTGGCCGACCCGTTGTTGTTGCCGTAGGACGCGCTGGCAAATTGGTCGCGGACGCTGAGGTTGCTTGAAAGCGATACCGTGTCGCCGTTGCTGCCGCTACTGCGGTCCCAGGCGCGCAAGGTAATGGCGTTGACCAGCGTGCCGTTGTAATTGGCGTTGGGTTCGAAGTAGAGGCGAGTGCTGGCGTCGGCGGCCAGCAGTAAGGCACTCGCTTCGGTGACGGCACCCAGTGTGTTCCAGTTGTCACCGTTGTCGAGCGAGTAATACCACGTGCCGTTTGCAGTATCCGCCCCGACCAACGCAATGCCCAAGGCTGCACTGGCGTCGGCGTCGTTGACGTTATCAAGCTGGCCCGCGGGGCTCGCAGCATCGACCAAGGCAGACACCAGTGTTCCTACGGCACCGACAGGTGCACCCGAATCTTCGGTCCCTGCACCCAAGGTCGGGCCACGAGCGCTGTCGAGCACAGGCGCGTCGTTGACGACGGTGACGCTGATATTGCGGCCGCTGGTATTGCTGTCGGCAGCGCCATCGTTGACAACGAAGGAGACCGTGCGACTCGCGGCGCTCGGGCCGTCGGAGCTGTTGACGTAAGTGATGGAGCGCAGTGCCGCTTGGTACTGAGCCACCGTGGCGCTGCCTGTAAGTGTGAGCACGCCGGTGCCGGCGTTCCAGCTGCCGGTAATGCCGTTCTGGTTCGTGAAGGCCAATGTGTCTTCGCCCGGTACGAAGCCGGCGGCGATCGTCACGGTCGCTCCGACCAGGTTCGCACTGTCGATATCGCTCAGCGTCATGCCACTGTAGACGACGGTCGCGGTGGCGTTCTCGATGTAGGCGAGCGTCGTGCCCGTGGTAGAGATCACCGGCGCGTCATTCACCGGCGTGTAGCCGATAGTCGCTGCCAGCACATTGGAATCGACGGTGCCGTCATTGACCTTGACACTGAAGCTCGGCGCGATCTCATTCCCATCATCCACAAACTGCACCAGGCTGCCGCTCAAATCAGCACTGGTGAAAGTGGTGATGGGTGTGCCGGCCGCACTGCTCAGCTGGAAGAAGCCGC
>JANOXY010000165.1:0-2091 GCA_031418675.1 Pseudomonadota bacterium | reverse complement strand
CCAATAGGGTCCTTCACGTTCGGCGTTGTCTCGCTGGGCGGCGACCTCGGCTTCGTTCTCATAAAACATCAGCATGTATTGCATTTTGGGTCCCTGTCCTTGGTTGCTGAGGCGGATAATCCGGCTCTGCAACACTGACGCGGCTAGAGTTGCCATTCGGACAGAGCCTAGAACATTTTTTCGGCCAAAAGAAAAGCCATCGGCGAACCAAGCGCTCATGACGACAGGCGCCTGCCCGCAATCATATGCGCTTTGCCGTTTGCACGCTACTCATAGCCTCAACCCCAACCCAGGAGAAAACCATGGAACACAAGCGACTTGGCAACAGCGGCCTCAAGGTTTCCCGGCTCTGCCTCGCTAGGCTGTATGACCTATGGCGCACCCAACCAGGGCACTGCGTTGATGCAGAACTCTGTCTGCTGAGGATTCACATCGCGAGTCCAGGCGGTTAGCGGCGGCAGGCGACGAGGCCATGACCTTCGGAACGCTGGCCGGTGTGCACGCGGAGGTCGAGGCCCTGCTGGCGCTTGTTGCAGCAGCGGAGGCGCTGCGAGCGGAATAGTTGGTTCCGCAGCGTACACTTTGCTCCTTGCCGACTCACTTCGCGGGTGACAGTGTTCCTGTTATGTTCTGATCAACGGCAGGAGGCTGATCGTGGGCGCGCTCAAGGAATCTCTGTTTGCAGACTGGCCAGATGCAAACCTTGAAAAGCAGGCCTTCGCGGTGGTGGCGCTTGCCGAGCTGATCGAGGGTCCGATGCCCGGGTAGGCCGATTTGATCAGTGAACCGGTAAACTGGGTTCACACCGCGTTCTACACCTACCGGTCCGGCATGGACGACAACGATCCACGGTTGCCGTTTCTCGCCTTTATTGAGCACCAGTTCATCGCCGCCCTTGGCGCCATGAACTTCGGCGACCAGATGCGTCAGCTACATCAGGCGGTAAGAGCGCTCTACGCATTTCACAGGAATAGGTATGGCGGCAGCCGCTGGCCGACGTACTGAATTCAAAAGCGTCTGTGTGCAGACACGGCCATCCGGCTGAGGGCCGGGCCTTCGCCGACGGACCGTAAGACTGGGCGCGAATTTACTGATTGTGGGGCTAGGGTGACGTCCGAGTCACCAAAACTCCACAAAAGCCGCGGCAGGCCACTCGGGCGATCTATTTCAGAAGACCGGTTGTTGCTTGACATCTATAAAGAGTGCGAATTCGGTCGGTCGGGTGGATCGCGGGGGAGACTGCTGTGATGTCTGAGGAAGGAAATCTGCCCGCGGTAAAACCGGATCACCCTCGACCATACCTCGAACGTCCCGTCGCGGTCGTCACTCTTATTGGTGGTGTGATTGGTATCTGCACCTTCGTACTTTCCGTGAGTGGATTTTCCCCAAACCGGAAAAACGCGCAAGAGCGGATCGAGGTTTGCAAAGGCGCACATGGCCTATCGAGTTCAATAACTCGGGTCGAGACTAACCCTGGTCAAGTGTTGTTCAGCGGTTGCGTCTGGCCACCCCCGTTCGGCGCCGACAGCGACGGATTTACCGAGATCACCGTGGCGAGCCGCAACGGCCCCGGTCAGTCAGAGGCTGAGGGGTTAACAGTGGCAGATGTGTTCACCACGTCGTGCAAAGCCATAGAGGCGAACTATCGTTTCAGTAGCCAAGGCTCGTTTGTTGCCGATGAGCCTATACGGTTGGCGACCGGCGAGATACGAAGGGTTGAAGGCGGACCGATCTGGATGCCGCGCAACGCGCAGGAAGCTGCAAGCTTCAGTCCCAGACGTGACGAATCCGTTATACTCAGTAACACACGATACGAATTGGCAACTGTCCGCTGCATCGATTAGCCTCCGCACCTCATGATTACCAAGAGGGCCTGCCGATTGCACCAATCGGCACCGTCTCAATGCAAACTCTTGCCGCCACCAATTTGACCGCCAGCATGCGGCAATGTCGCTCGACGTTAGTCGCCGTGGTGGGCTCGGCCGCCTAACAGCGATGTGCCGCTGCCTTCGCCCCGCAACGGGGCCTGACGCTGCGCACCGTGACCAACTCCGCTCCAACTTCCGTTGCGCAACCCGCCCATCTGGGCAA
>JANOXY010000164.1:0-14995 GCA_031418675.1 Pseudomonadota bacterium | reverse complement strand
AAAACGCTTCCAGAAATCCATCACGTCGATCAGATCGTCGAGCGCGTCCTCGGGCCGCAACAGCCCGAGGTTGATCATGTACTCGCGCCCCAACAGATAAAACGACGGCAGACCCCAGCCCATGGCCGGATTTGCACACTTGATACCCATATTGCGCATGCGATCGCCGATCTGCTCGGCAGGCAGATGGCGGTCGACCTTGCGTACGAGTTCGGGGTAACGATAAAAGGCCATGAAATAGGACAGCAGCATGTAGGGTGAAACCGGGAACAGCTTCGACTCCTGCACGGTGCGGGTCACACACAACCAATAGGATTCATCGCTCAATTGCTGGATGAGCGCATTGGTCTCGAGCAATTGTGGATAGGTGATGCGATCGCGTGTCATGGGCGTGCTCATTTGCACAAGCGCCAGACCCGTGCCGTCATCTCGCGGCCCTGCTGGTAGGCTTCGGCGGTTTTGGCACGGGCGGTGGTTTCCATGCGGATGGTGTCCCCGTCGCGGATGCCGCTCAGCTTGGCGTTCATCAAACAGGCAATGCCGTATTCACGGGTCAAAATGCCCAAGTGCGAGCGCACTGTACCGCCGGCACACAGCACACCTTTGAATTGTTCAAGGATGGGCGCGGTCAGGGTGCCGCCGGAGTCATCGATCACCGCGATGGTGCCGGGTGGCACACCGCGGTTCAGCAAGTCGAGCACCATCGCGCTGGAACGCACATAACGCGCCGTGCCGACCAGATCTGCCTCAAATGGCACGACGTTGTCACCCACACCACAGCTTTGCCAGCCCTGCGCATCCACTGCACCGAGCACCGCTTCGGGGTGCTCAAAACTGAAGCTGGCCAGGTCGTCGTTGAGGCCAGCGGCGGGTTTATAAGCCTCGGGTCGTTCCGCCACCGAAACCTGGGCAGACCATTCATAACGATGACCGAGCGCGAGCAGGCGGCTGTCGATGGCGGCAAAGTCCGCCGCCGTGATGGAAGTCTGTGCCCCATCAAAAACAAAACTGGCCCAGTCGCCGCCACTGGCAGCAAAACGCTGGCGCACCAGATCCTTGACTGCGCTATGGAAGGCTTCGACCAGTGGTGAGGCGGATTCGTCGCCGAACTTATCGGCATCGGCGTAATAATCACTCATAGCAGCATCGACCTGCGAGCCGGGAGAACCAAGGTGTATAGCGCGTGCCGGCGCCGCCGCGGACCTGTCGCCACTCAGTGACCGACGATGGTCACGCAGGTAATGGCTTCTTCGATACCGCAGATGCCACCACCATTCTGGGCGATAGCAACTTTGGCACCGGTGACCTGACGCTGGCCCGCTTCGCCGCGCAACTGCGTGACCAGTTCAAAAATCTGACCGAGACCAGTGGCGCCAATGGGATGGCCTTTGGATTCCAAACCACCGGAGGGATTGACCGGCAGGCGTCCGCCGAGACGGGTTTCACCGCGTGCCGCCGCCGGACCACCGTCACCCAATGCACACAGGCCGAGCGCTTCAAGTTCGATGATTTCACCCATGGCGGTGGCGTCGTGCACTTCGGCGACGTGCATATCGGTGGGTCCGAGTCCGGCCTTTTCATAGGCCTTCAAGGCCGCCAGCTTGCTGGCGTGTTTTTCGAATTCGGTGATGCCGCGGTTGCTGCCCGACTGCATGATGGTGGCCAATACGCGCATGCTGCGCGCTTTGGCGACATTCAGTTTCTTGAGACCCTCAGCATTACACACGATGGCCGCCGCCGCGCCGTCACTAATGGGCGAGCACATCGGCAGGGTTAGAGGATAGGTAATCGGGGCCGCGCCCAGCACTTCATCGACCGAGAAGGCCTTCTGGAATTGCGATAGGGGGTTCATGGTCGAGTGCTGATGGTTTTTCGATGCAATCACCGCCAGCTGTTCCTGGGTTGTGCCAAATTCGCGCATATGCATGCGGCAAAAGCCGGCATAGATGTCCATGAACACACTGTAGGGTCTTGGTGACGTCGTGCCGGGCGGCACCTCAACGCCTTTTGCCATATCGGCAAAGGCTGCTTGGCTTTTTGCCACTTCGTGCACGTCCCAGGCACCATCAAAGGCGCTGAACATGCGCGCCTTGTCTTCGGAGAACATCTTTTCGACACCGATCGCGAGCGCGATATCACAGGCACCGGCCTTCACATAATTGACCGCCATGTGAAAGGCGGTGGTGGCGGTGGCGCAAGCGTTTTCAACGTTCACCACCGGCACACCCTCGATGCCAAACGGGCGCAGAGCGATTTCGCCGCGCACCATGTCCTGACCTTCCATATGGCCTTGCACGCAGTTACCAAAAAACGCTGCTTCGATCATGCGCGCCTCGCAGCCAGCGTCGCGTAACACCTCTTCCAAGGCCTGACCGGTCAAACTCTTGAGGCTGCGGTCGAGATGCTTGCCAAAATTGGTCATGCTGACGCCAGCGATATAGACATCGGTCATGGGAAAGTCCTCGAGGGCATGGAATGGGTAAAACGGCGGGCTCGGCGCGCCGTAGGGCACGCACCGCTACCGTCGGGCAATGGTAGCGCGGCGGCAACACATGCGTCGATGCAGGAAAAGCGCCGCCCACCACCCCCGTAGGTCCGAATTTATTCGGACATTCGACCCCAACCACAACACCCCACACTTGGCCCACCGTCAACGCAACGTCCGACCCACTGAAGCCCAGGGCTACACCCAGCGGCTTAAGCACTGCGGCCTTGCCTTAGTCCAGACAAGACGGTATCTACCCGCGGGTAAGTAACGATTCCAACCGCCTTCCTGGAGAACTCCCTATGGCCGACCCCATGCTCGTCGCGCAGCGCGATGACACAAGCTGTCATCTGTTACCCGCGCTGGCCAATCGCCACGGACTCATCACCGGCGCCACCGTCACTGGCAAGACGATTACGCTGCAGACCCTGGCCGAGCGTTTCAGCGCTATCGGCGTGCCGGTCTTCATGGCCGACGTCAAGGGCGACCTCACGGGTATCAGTCAAGCGGGCAGTATCAGCGACAAACTCGCCGGCATCCTCGCCGAGCGCAAGTTGGAGACGCCGCTAGCACTGGCCTGCCCGACCACCCTCTGGGATGTGTTCGGTGAACAGGGCCACCCGGTACGCGCCACGGCCAGTGACATGGGGCCGCTGCTGTTATCGCGCATGCTGGCCTTGAACGAAACTCAACAGGGTGTGCTGACCCTGGTGTTCAAGATTGCCGACGACAATGGTCTGGCGCTGCTCGATCTCAAGGACCTGCGCGCGATGCTGCAGTTTGTTGGTGACAACGCCAAAAACTTCGCCACCGATTACGGCAACATCAGCGCCGCCAGCGTTGGCGCCATTCAGCGCGGCCTGCTGCAGATCGATCAACAGGGCGGCGAGCAATTTTTTGGCGAGCCGATGCTGAACATCGCCGACTTCATGCAGACCGATGGTGGTCGCGGCGTGTGCAACATCCTCGCCGCTGACAAACTGATGGCAGCACCGCGGCTGTACGCGACCTTTCTGCTGTGGCTGTTGTCGGAATTATTCGAAACCCTGCCCGAAGTGGGCGATCTCGAACAGCCGAAGCTGGTGTTCTTCTTTGACGAAGCCCATCTGCTGTTCAAAGACGCACCGGCGGCGCTGGTCGAGCGCATCGAGCTGGTGGTGCGTCTGGTCCGCAGCAAAGGTGTGGGCGTGTATTTTGTGACCCAGAACCCGCTGGATATTCCCGATGCGATCCTGGGCCAGCTTGGCAATCGGGTGCAGCACGCCCTGCGTGCTTTTACGCCGCGGGATCAGAAGGCGGTCAAAGCGGCTGCCACCACCATGCGCGCCAAGCCCGGTCTCGACATCGAGACCGCCATCGGCGAGCTGGCGGTTGGCGAGGCCCTGGTCAGTTTCCTCGACGAACAAGGCCGGCCGAGCATCACCGAGCGGGTCTACATCGTGCCACCGGGCAGTCAGATCGGGCCGATTAACGCCACCCAACGGCAAGCTTTGTTGAGTGGTTCGCTGGTTGCCGGGGTGTACGAGCAGACCGTTGATCGCGAATCCGCCTACGAAAAATTGAAAGGCCGCGCGGCAAGCACCGTTGAGGCCGCTGACGAGCTCCGCCAGGCCGCGCCCGGCACAACGCCGACGCCGACGTCCGATGACAACGGCGGTGGCGGCCTGCTCGGTGGTCTGGGCAATATCTTGTTTGGCAGCACCGGGCCACGCGGTGGCAAACATGACGGTCTGGCCCAGACCCTGGCGAAATCCGCTGCACGCACCGTGGGTTCAACGGTAGGACGCGAGATCATTCGTGGTGTCCTGGGCTCGCTGTTGGGCGGTGGCAGTTCTCGGCGTAGACGCTGAGGCCGCGCCGGGAACGCTCTGCGGCACAACGACGTCTAGCGCTTTACAGCTTCACACAATGGCCTTCAAAACCGGCAATGACGCAGTCCTGACCGGCAGGGCAATCCTGGCTGACCATACAGGTACCGCCGATCGCTTTGCCGGGCAGATTGTCTTTGAGCATTTGCTCCGGATCACCCAGCCATTCTTTGGCGTGTTCGCGTCTTTCACCGGTGACTGGTTTGTTTGGCACTTCATGCTCCGGTAGCGATGGGGTCTCGTCTTTACTGGTGGCGTCGCGCGGCGCACCGCCATAACACACACCATGCGCGCGTTTTTCACGCTTGATGCAAATGCCACCGACACGACAATCGGCGTCGGTCTCACAAGCGCCGCTGTCCATCGAAATGCCCAGCACCGCGAGAGCTGACATCACAAGCAGCGATTTAAGCCAGCGCGCGCGGGGCTCAAGTGTGACGTAGCGGCAACGGTTTTTCATGACCATAAGACTCTGTGGTGCACTCTGCAGCCTCGCACGGATTATGGCCTAAGCCATGCTTGCCCGCCCGTGCATGAATTGGTCCACACCGGGCATCGCCAGCGCCGGCGCACGCGCGGTATGCTGCCGACCACAACGTACGCGCAGCGCGTCCGGACGCATTATCTAAAACGACCAGCCAGGGGGAACGACTATGCTCAAGTGGAAATTCGGCGATACCACCATTACCCAACTCATCGAGCTCAAAGACGACAGCGGCGCCGTGCCCGTGCTGCCGACCGCCACGCCGGAAAACCTCGCCACCATCCCGTGGTTAAAACCGCATTTTGTCACGCCCGATGACAAGCTGATCCTGAACATCCAGATGATGATCATCGAGACACCTGATCGGAAAATGGTGGTCGATACCTGCATCGGCAACGACAAAAATCTGGCCATGGAAGCCTGGGCCAACATGCAGCGCCCCTTCCTCGACAATCTCAAGGCCATGGGCCACGACCCCGATTCCATCGACACCGTGATCTGCACCCATCTGCATGTGGATCATGTCGGCTGGAATACCAAAAAGGTCGCCGGCAAATGGGTGCCGACCTTCAAGAATGCCCGCTATCTGATGGTCGAATCGGAATTCAAACATTGGGAACATCTTGAAGATGGCTTCGGGCCGGTGTTTGCTGAATCGGTGCAGCCGGTGTTCGATGCTGGTCTGGTCGATCTGGTGCAGCCGGATCATCAGGTGGGTTCGGGCGTGTGGTTTGAATCAACACCCGGCCACACACCGGGCCATGTCAGCGTACACATCGCGTCCAAGGGTGAAGAGGCAATCATCACCGGCGATATGATGCATCACCCCTGCCAGATCGCGCGGCCCGACTGGATCACACCCTTCGACAACGACAGCCCGGCTGCGGTCGCCACGCGTCAGGCCTTTCTCGAACGTTATGCCGACAAGCCGGTGATGGTGTTGGGCACCCATTTCGCCGATCCGGTGGGTGGGCGCATCGTGCGTGATGGCAAAACGTACCGGTTGGCGGTGTAGTCAGCTCCTTGTCGAACGGCAGATTTGTAGGTCCGAATTTATTCGGACATTCAGGGTAATGAATGTCCGATTGAAGTCGGACCTACAATGGAAATCAACAGAAGAGGCTTAGCGCCACTCGCCGCGCAAAGCGAGTACTTTCTCCTGTAGCAGTGCCGGCGAAGCCGCCGGCGCTGCTACAGGCGCATCGATCACCAGCGCAATCCGTCGCAAGGGCCGCAAGCGCCACGGCTTGCTCATGGCCTTGCCGTCCTTACGTGAAAAAAACGAGCCCCACAAACCGCGCAAGGCCATGGGTATGACCGGCACCGGTGTGGTTTCGAGGATGCGGGTAATACCGGGGCGAAAGGGATAAAGCTCGCCGTTGTCGGTAATGCGGCCTTCGGGAAAAATCGCGACCAGATCACCCGCCTGTAAGGCGCTGGCCACTTCGTCAAAAGCACGCGCTGTCATCTTGGGGTTGTCTTTGGCCGACGCGATCGGGATCGCACGACCGGTACGGAAGACAAACGAGATCAGCGGCAGCTTGAAGATCTGGTGGTCCATCACGAAGCGAATGGGGCGCGGGCAGGCCGCGGCGATCACCAGCGCATCGACGAAGCTCACATGGTTGCAGACGATCACTGCCGGCCCTTCATCGGGAATATTTTCGAGCCCGGTTTTGTCCAGTCGATAGACGGTGTGAATGAGCATCCACACGATAAACCGCATAAGAAATTCCGGTACCAGCAGATAGATATAGACCGCCACCGCCGCGTTCAACAGGCCGAGCACCAGGTAGAGTTGCGACAGGCTGAGTCCGGCCTGCAGCATGCCGGCCGCCATCAGGGACGCCACCACCATGAACAGCGCATTGAGAATGTTATTGGCGGCGATGATCCGCGCGCGGTGGGAAGGATCGCAGCGGCTTTGTACCAGGGCATAGAGCGGCACACTGTAGAAACCGGCAAACATCGCCAGCCCGAACAGGTCCATCATGACGCGCCAGTGACTGTGGTCTGCCAGAAACGCTGCTGGCCCTACCAGACTGTGGGAGCTGAGATTACGCGACGCCAGCCACAGATCGATGGCAAACAGCGTCATGCCGATTGAACCAAACGGTACCAGCCCGATTTCCACCTTGTGGCCCGACAGTCGTTCGCAGGCCAGCGAACCAATGCCGATACCGATCGAAAACACCGCCAGTAACAACGTAACGACGTTCTGATAACCACCCAGAATTTCTTTGGCAAAACCGGCGAAGGTGGTCAGGAACACCGAGCCGAAAAACCACATCCACGAAATGCCAAGCAGTGATAAAAACACCGTGCGATTGCCATAGGCGTTGCGCAGATTGGCCAGGGTTTCGCTGACCGGGTTCCAGTTGATGACCAGTTGCGGTGCCGGCGCCGGTGACGCCGGCACAAAGCCGGCGGCCAAGCGGCCGATCACGGCCATCAGCAACGACACCCCAGCAACATAAAACGGTCCTTGACCTGGGATCGCGATCAGCGCCCCGCCGAGCATGGTGCCGAGCAGAATCGCCACAAAGGTGCCCATCTCGACAATGCCGTTGCCGCCGACCAGTTCCTCATCGCGCAAATGTTGCGGCAGATAGGCGTATTTCACCGGACCAAACAAAGTCGAGTGGCAGCCCATGAGAAATACGCCGAGGAATAACAGCGAGGCCATGTGCAACAGGAAACCCGCCGCGATGCCGCACATGAACAGGATCTCGAAATTTTTGACCAGCCGGATCAGCCGCGCCTTGTCGTATTTGTCGGCCAATTGCCCGGCTGTCGCCGAGAACAGCAGAAAGGGCAGTATGAAGATGCCGCCGATGATCGGCCCCGCCGTGGTGGCCGCCAGCCCACCCCATTCACCAGCGCTGTAGGTCGCCAGCGCGGTGAAGGCAAACTTGAATGCGTTGTCGTTGGCGGCGCCAAAAAACTGGGTAAGAAAAAACGGCAGGAAGCGCCGTTCTTTCAGCAACGCGTACTGGCTGGTGTCGCTCATAGGCACTATCGCTCCGCACGGGTGATTGGATGGTTGGCGTATCGTCGCGAAAACCGGCTCATCCGTGGCAGCACCGCCATGTTGCCGTGGATTTTGGCGACGGCCGGGGCACACCAACGCGCCGCGAGTATGCCTGCCCTCGGCAGGATCTTGAATCCTGTTGCCAGCAAAGTGGACCGAACATCGAAGGGATGTCGAGAACCTGCGGCTGTTCTATGCTGCGCGCTGGTCGGAACCTCGGAGGTGAGCGGTGATTAGAGACATTCTGCGCATGGGCGATCCACGCTTGCTCGAGATAGCCAAACCTGTGGCTGATCCGCGCGCGCCGGAGATCAGGTCGCTGGTGGCCGATTTATTCGACACCATGCATGCGGCCAACGGCGCCGGCCTTGCCGCACCCCAGATAGGCGTGGGGCTGCGCGTGGTGATCTTCGGCTACCGTGACGCCGCAGCGCGCAATCCGCGTTATCCCGATGCCGATCCGGTGCCCGAGACCATACTCATCAATCCCGAGCTCACGGCCCTAGGCCCCGAATTCGAAGCGGGTTGGGAAGGTTGTTTATCAGTGCCCGGCCTGCGCGGTGTGGTACCGCGCCACGCGCGACTGCGCTATCGCGGGATCGATCTCGAAGGCAATGTTATTGATCGGGAGGTCGGTGGCTTCCACGCCCGTGTGGTGCAACATGAATGTGATCATCTGGACGGCATTCTTTATCCGATGCGCATCACCGATTTCACACTGTTTGGTTATACCGACGTGCTGTTTCCCGGCCTCGCGGCCGACGCCGACGACTGAAAGTAGCGGCGCGCTGACCGCCGACCCGACACTGATCGGGCCGGCCATCGCGCCGTGCTTAGCTAGGAGCCTGTCGGACTTAGGGTGAATCTGCTGCGGCGGTGGGACAGCGGTCCATATAGGCGCGCCTTCTCGTTAAATAGCCCCACTATTCGCCTCGAATGCGCGCCTATCTGTCCTCGCTCTCCCACCACCTCGCGACGGTTCCCTAAGTCCGACAGGCTCCTAGGGCTCAACAAAATGGAGCGCATCAAGGAACAGCCGGGTGGGGCTATGTCCTTGATGCCCCCAGCTTCAGTCGTGCTTGGGCAGCGTCACCCGGATCTGGAAGCCACCGGCGCCCAACATCGTGGTCTTCATGACACCTTCCGCTTCGCGGAAGCGGCCCGTGCCACCGGTCACAACCTGGTTATAACTGCCACCCTGCACAAACTGCTTGATCGGGCCGGCGGTTTCAAACGCACCCTTGCCGTCGATGCGGAAGTGCCAGTTCACGTAGGCCAGATCACCATCATCGGCGGCCGGCAGCTTGATCGCGCCGGGCGCAAAGCTGCTGACAAAAGTGCCGTTGACGAAGAACGTGCCGATCTTGTCCCCGACGTAGGCCGCGCAGGTCGCGTCACCGCTACCATCCGCAGGCACGGTGCCCATCGGCAGAATGATGCCCACCGCCGTCACCCGATCGCCCGCCGAGGGCGGGAAGTTGGTGAGCTTGGCGCCGGTTACGGCATCGACGCAGACGTCGTAGGACCGCGCGGCCTTGGATTTTGATTTGCCCTTGTCGGCCAGTGCCGGACCACTTGCGAGTGCCCCAGCGACAGCCAGCGCCATTGCGATTTTCACAACCTGCATAATCCTTCCCCTTGTGTCTTGATGTTGTTTGAACGCGCTGACCGTGTGGCCTGTGGCTCTTGTTCGGTTGGCGTCGGGGGGTAGGTCAAGCGCGGGCGGGGATAGGTTCAATGCATTGCGCTTTTTTGCGCGTCCGTTCGCAAGTTGCAAATTTTGTCCTTTGGCCATGAACCTTATTCGGTTCTGCGGGCACTGGTCCGTACCTTGCCCAGGTGCGTTGCGCCGGTTTATACGGCGTCGGCGGTCATGACCCCATAGCCTGCTACCCATTGCGGAATAGCTCGGTAATAACGCAAATCAAAATTCCTGACGCCCGCCGCTCGCGCTGCTGACGCGATGGCTATCCAGGCGCGGATCTCGTGGCCGCCGCAACCGCCATCGCGAGTGATGCCATCGTCATCCATGGCGAGGATGCCGGCTTCGTCGTCGGCACGCAGCTTGGCGAGGAAGGCCTGATCCCAAACCGGATTGAGCGGTGTGCGATCACTTTCGCCCGTGACCTGGCGGGCGGCATCGCTCAACACGCGCGCTTGACGGGCGGCGCGCGCCTCGGCGCTGAGTGTGACGCCGGCGATTAACCGTTCGCGCACGGGCTCTGGTGCGTCGGCCAGGTTGGGAATGGGTGGGTCGTGGGAGATACCGCCTGAAGCGGTCAGCAGTACGCGACAGTCCAGCTTCGCCGCAAAGCTGCCCAGCGCCCGTCCAAGAGCAAACACCCGCGCCAAGGGCGGCCGCGGCGCAGCCGCGCAGTTTACGAACACCGGAATGAGGGGTGGCAGATGTTCCCAGTCGAACATCTGCTTCAACAACTGGGTGAGGCCATGGTCAACCTCCATGCGATGGGAAATGGCAACGTCAACGCCGGCGCCATGGAGATGCTCTACGCAGGCCGCAGCGAGATCCGCCGCAACTGGCAAGGGCCCTGCCGGTGTATTCCAATCGCCCACCGATGCTGCCGCCGTGCCGATACAGAAGCTCGGCATCAGACGATAAAAAAACCCGTTGTAGTGATCAGGTCCGCAAGCGATCACGAGATCCGGTTGGTAATCCGCGACCCAGGCGCGGGTTGCGCTCAAGCAGGCCGCCACCTCGCGCGCCACGTCGGGCTCAGGCGCGTGAAAGTCCATGAGCGGCGTGTGCGAGGCGAACAGGGCAGCGACAGTCATGGGCTTGGCCTCAGGATTTACCGAGCAGGAAGTCGATGTGCAGACGATTAAAGGTGGCCGGATCTTCGAACTGTGGCCAATGACCGCAGTTGTGCATCAAGGCGAATCGCGCATCGGGGATGAGCGCCGCCAGGCGCCGACCCAGGGACTCCGGCGCGGTTGGATCGTGGGTGGTCCACACCACCAGGGTCGGCGCCTTGATCGCCGCCCATTCGTCATCGCTGAGATTGTTGCGGCCGCGGATCGCTGGCTCCTGCAGCACGAGGATGTTTTCCAAGGCGCGCAAAAAACCTGGCTGTTGATAAATCGCCTGGCGACAAGCCACCAGATCGTCGGTCACTGTGGCCGCATCGGCCATCAGCCATGCCAGCCGCGCGCGCACGGTTTCCCAAGTCGGGTTCTCCACCGCCGCGCGTGTGGACTGCTTAATCTTGGCCATCACTTCCGGGATCATGGTCGCGCCGCCGGTAGTATTGAGACACAAACGCGCCACGCGTTGCGGATACTTGAGCGCAAAACGTGCCGCCACCCAGCCACCGAGCGACTCGCCGGAAATATGTGCCTGTGCTGCACCGAGTGCATCGATTACCCCCCGCAGATGTTCGACGTAAACGTCAATCTCATAGGGCACATCGGGCTTGTCGCTCCAACCATGGCCAAGCATGTCGATGGCATAGGTATCGAAGTGCGCACCATGTTCGGCCAGATTGCGCGAATAACATTCAGCATGGCCGCTGGTGCCGTGCAACAGGATGAGTAGCGGCTTGCCCTGCTCACCACTGTGCAGATAACGCGTGCGAATGCCGCCGGCATCAAGATAACCCTGGTCAAAAGCTGCGCCGCGCAGATCACCCCACAGGCTGCGATAGGGTTTGGCCGCATCGTTGCTCATAGCGCCTCCAGAAAACGATCGAGATAAGCCACCCACTCGACCTTGCGCGGATATTCCCGTTGAATGCCCGCCATCAAAGCGCTGCGATCGCCAGCGTAGTTCATCTCGTAGAGCTCATGGCGCGCGCCAAATTCACTGCCAGCCACATCCCAGGCGAGTTTGAGCAATTGCGCTTTTTCCACTCCCGACATATCCGCACCGCGCAGCGCGCGTTCGATATCGGCGCCGATAGGCGAATCAAATTCATCCATCGACACCGGCACCTGCACTAAGGCTGCACCACCCATGCGTCGCACCATCTTGACCAGATCGGGATACACCAGCGGACCATAAGCACGGCCGACCTGCAGTGCCGCCAGATCGGGATAGAGCACACCGTTGCCGGGATCGACGGTGGCCTGCAGCTCGGCCGAGCGGGTGGTATTACGAATCAGCTCGATGCGCACGATAGCCTCGCCCAACATTTCCATAATGTCGGGCTTGTTGGCCAGGCCCTGGGACTCGGCCATGCGCAGCACCAGGGCGTAGACAAATCCGAGCTTGACCTCCAGTCGCGCATTGGTTTGATGCGCAGTTAATTCGCGCATACGCGTTTCGCGATACATGCGATTCAACAGGGCGATATTCTGATTGACGAATACGCGGTCCCAAGGCACCAGCACATTGTCGAAGACGACGGTTGCATCCATTTCGTCGAAACGTGACGACAAGGGAAAGTCGCGACGCTTGCCATGGGTGGCGTAGGACACACGGCAGATGGTCTTCAGCCCCTTCGTGTTCATCGGCACGGCGAAGACATTGGCGTAGGATTCTTCACCGACCTGAAAACTCGGCGGGAAAGGCCACACCAGAATCTCATCGGCATAGGGCGCAGCGGTGGCGATGCGCTTGATGCCGCTTAACACCAGGCCGTCGGCATTCTCATCGACCACCCGCAGGCAGATACCGGGATCCGATTGTTCATGGCGCAGCTTGCCTTTGTCCAACTGCGGATCGAGCAGCGCGTGGGTCAGGAAGAGATCATTGCTGGCGATGTACTTCCAGTAATTGACCATCGCATCGGCGCCAGCCGGACTCGCCTCGGCAAAAAATTCGCGTTTGGCGGCGAGTGCCGCCAGCATAACGTTCAGGAAGTCGGGGCTGCGCCCGACCATGCCACAATTGGCACGCGCCCAGGTGATGTAGGCCTCGCGTTTCAGCCGCAGCTGGTCGAGCGTGCGCGGGATCTCGAAAGCGCGACCAGCCAAGCCGATGTCCGGGATCTCGGTCACCAGCACGGCGCGATGGGCGGGGTCATGCTGAAGATCGTACAGCTCGGCAATGGATTGAACCGCTGCCTTGAACTCGGGAAAAACCGTGACGTCTGTAACGCGCTTGCCGTCGTACCAGACCTCGCGCCCGTCGCGCAGCCCGGCTATGAATTGTTGTCCGTTACGAACGGCCATCGCTCACCTCACTTTGTTCGCGCCAGCCAGCGCTGTGGTAGTCCGCGCGCAATTGCGGCTGCTTCTGGGTTAATTCAAGGCCGAGCTTGGGCAATACCTTCTGCACCAGCAGCTCATTGCTCTTCAAAAGACCATCGATGGGGGCGGGCCCGGCCGCCATCCACGGCACAATCAAATCGGTTTTCAACATCTCCAGCATCGCGCCCAGCTGCCGCGTGACGGTTTCGACCGAACCGCATAGGGAATAACCGCGCTCACGCATGGTGGCAGGGGTGTTGGCAATCACGCCGGTTTCGCCGGGATGCCGCAGCGCCTCGTTGAAATGGAACCAGTCGTGCCAGCGTGTCCAGATGTAGCCCAGACCGCGTTCCTGAATGGCAACGGCTTGCGCATCGGTATCGGCCACCACGATTTCGCGGAAATGGCCGACACCCTGGCCCCAGTCCAGCGGGTTACCGGCGGCGCGTGAAGCCTGGTGATAAAGATCCAGGGCGCCACGTGCATGGGCCTCAATGGGCGAAAAAATGATCGGCGTGATGCGTTCCTGGGCCGACCACTCGATAGTCGCCGGGCTCATGGTGAAGGGCATGAAGGTCTCAATGGTAGACGGCACCTGCAAGGTCTGGGGTGCAATGCCGATGTGCTCAAGTTCACCGTTGTCGTTAACCATGCCCGGTGCCATGACGCGGGTGGCAGGGTGATTCCATGCAATGCCACGGGGTGGAATGGCCCAGTGCTGCCCTTCGTGGCGGAACATCGATTGTGACCAGGCCTTACGGATGATGGCGTAGTGTTCGTTGAAGAGTTCGCGGTTGATGCGATCGTGTTCGACAAAATCGGGGTCGTTAGCGGCGGTCCACACTGCATTCATTTTCTGGCCGACGGTCATGACATGACGGGCTTGATAACCGCGCGCAAAGCCTGCGCACATGCGGCCTTCTGACATCTGGTCGAGCATGGCCAGGTCTTCGGCGAGCAGAATCGGATTGCGGGCCGGCAGTACGTTACCCATCTGACCGATGCGCAGACGACGGGTCTGCATCGCCGCCCACAGGCCCAGCATCACCGGGTTGTTTGATACCTCCAGACCTTCAAGATGAAAGTGGTGCTCGGAAAAAGCAACGAAGTCGAAACCCAAGTCCTCGACCTGCCGCAACAGGCGTGCGCAGTCGGCCAGACCCCGTTGGTAGTAGTTGGGATTCTGGCCGGCAAAACCGCGTTCGAATTCGGCCGGTGTAGCGCCCGCACTCGGCAAAAGAAATGCGCCCAGGCGAATTTTCATGACCTCTCCTCTCCCCGCAGGCAAGCTGCCGCGCGACCAAACATAGCGACCCAGTCTAGTGGGGCCACGCTTCGGACTTTAGTGTATTAGTTGCGCCAACGCCTATACGCTTATCGCCACGGCCGGAGGTGACAAACAGACAGCCAAGCCCCCGTAGGTGCGCATTTATTCGCACATTAATCCACGCCCCGGCGTTTTGCTCAGGCATTCATGTGCGAATGAATTCGCACCTACATAACATCGATAACCCGCAGGAGCTCCCATGGACTACGGCATCGCCCTCACTCCCACCGCCGCCGCCGGCGACATCGCCGCGCGGGCCGAAGCGCTGGGTTTCACCCACGTCTGGTTCTACGACACTCAGCTCCTGTGCCACGACATTCTGGTGGCCATGACCGCGGCTGCGCTCAAGACGCGCACCATCAAACTCTGCGCCGGCGTATTGGTACCGTCAAATCGTCTGGCTGCGGTGGCCGCCAATGCCATGGCCTCGTTGAACGCGCTCGCGCCGGGCCGCATCATCGCCGGCCTCGGCACCGGCTACACAGCGCGGCGTACTATGGGTTTAGCGGCGCAAACCCTGGCCGAGGTGGGCGAATATGCCCGCGTGATGCGTGCGCTGTGGCGCGGTGACATGGTCGAGACCACACTCGAGGGTGCACAGCACAAGATGCAGTTCATGCATCCGCCGCATATGCGCGGCAAATTTATCAAC
>JANOXY010000163.1:0-8538 GCA_031418675.1 Pseudomonadota bacterium | reverse complement strand
CGCTTGTACGGCGAGTGCTGTGGTGCGCGTGGCGTCTTCGCAGTATAATGCGCTAGTGCGAGCAACGTTGGCGGGGGCCGCGGCCGCGTAATCTCCGCGTGCCAGTAGTTGGTCGGCGACAGCCAATGGGTCGGGCGTTGGGGCGTTGGTTTGTTCCTGCACATTGCCTTGCGAAGTGCATGCGCATGTAATGAGCGCGGCGACGCCAACGAACATGAAGCGCACGGGGTGCAGTGTTGAAATGAGCACGGAGCGGATCATCAAAGCAGTATCTTTGCCCGTGGTAGAGGTGTCAATTGAACGTCCGGCCGTGTACGTCGTCGCTACCCCAATCGGAAATCTCGGTGATTTGTCGGCGCGCGGGGTCGCAACATTGGCGGCGGTCGATCTCATCCTGTGTGAGGATACGCGGCATAGTCGGCGACTCCTGGATCATTTCGGCATCATCACACCGGTGTCGCCCATGCATGCCCACAATGAGTCCCAAGTCAGCGTCGAGTTGCTGGCCCGCTTACGTGCCGGGAGCCAGGCGTGTGCAGTGATCTCGGATGCTGGGACGCCGTTGATTTCCGATCCTGGCTACGTTTTTGTCTGCGCCGCAAACCAAGCTGGCATCCCCGTCCATGTGGTCCCAGGTGCTTGCGCGTTGACGGCCGCGCTCAGTATCGCCGGTCTCCCGACCACGCGTTTTGCATTTGAAGGCTTTTTGCCTAATCAAACCAGCGCGCGTGCCGCGCGACTAGATGCACTGGCTGGCGACCCTCGCACCCTGGTGTTTTATGAAGCGCCACATCGCATCGTCGCCTGTCTGGAAGCGATGCGATCTGCGTTTGGTCCGCGCCGCGAAGCCGTCGTTGCGCGTGAGCTGACCAAGCGCTTCGAGAGCATTTATCGCGGTACTTTGGCCGAGCTTTGTGTGGGCTTAGCATCGGATGCCGACGCCTGCCGCGGTGAAATCGTCATCGTGGTGGCCGGAAATGCTGCCGAGCAAGGCAGTGACGACGCGGAACTTGAGCGCCTACTGAGTATCGTACTGGCCGAGACTGACCGGCGCACCGCGGTACGCATTGTCACTGCCCTGAGCGGCCGAGCTCGCAATCAGGTCTACCAGGCATCATTGCGGGTTACGGCTGCGGCAGCCGAAGAATCATGACACATTGAATTCCGCCACACGAACTCCCACACTGCGGCCAGCAAGTCGGCCGGGTGATCGCTGTCGTTGGCCCCGGCCCTCAGAAGCTGGGGCGGGACGATAGAGGAAAGTCCGGGCTCCGCAGGACAGGATGCCAGGTAACGCCTGGGGGGCGTGAGCCCACGGAAAGTGCCACAGAAAATATACCGCCACGCAGCAACGCGAGGTAAGGGTGAAATGGTGCGGTAAGAGCGCACCGCGCCGGCGAAAACCGGTGGCAGGGCAAACCCCATCCGGAGCAAGACCAAATAGGGGAACGTACCGCGTAAGCGGTGAAGTGTGGTCCGCACCAGTTTCCGGGTAGGTCGCTTCAGGCGCGTGGCGACACGCGTCGCAGATGAATGATCACCATGCTGCAATGCAGTATTACAGAACCCGGCTTACAGGCCGACTTGCTTTTCTTTTCGCAATCCCGCTCGGCGCTCTCCGTATCTGATACTTCAGGTGAGCTACCGAGCTTATCCGAATGATTTAATGAGGCGTTTTCCCACAGCCATTTCTGCTCTGTAGGCAATTTGTGGTCGCCGTCCTAAGTTACTGTAACTAAAGCAAGATTTCCCGGTTCAGGCAGCCCGTTTTGCTTGACAGTTTTCTCATGCCGTCCTTATAGTGCCGGCTGGTGGGAAATAGTGGGAGAAAGTGGATCCTTCGTGATCGCCACGCTGGGAAAGCATGGGCGCCTGCGCCCCATCCCCGCCGCTGTCATTTGCCGATCCCCGTCGATTAAATGTTCCGCGGACAGAGCACAATCAGCGTCGATGCGAAGGGACGATTAGCCGTTCCAACCCGCATTCGCGACCTGCTGTCTACGCTAGCCAGCCAGGAGCTCATCATCACGTTAAACCCCTGGGACCTAGCCTTGTGGGTTTACCCCATCGCCGAATGGCTGATCATCGAAGCCAAGCTCGCCGGTTTGTCAGACTTCGACCGTCAAAGCCGGCGCACCAAACAAATCATGCGTGGTTATGCGACGGAATGTCCGTGCGACGGCCATGGGCGCGTGTTGTTACCACCGCAGTTGCGAGAAATCGCTGGGATCGACAAACAAGTGGTTCTTTTGGGGCAGGGCAATAAGCTCGAAATCTGGGCTGCTACGACCTGGCACGACGAACGCGACAAATGGTTGCGCGCCGTTGCCGAGGGTGCCGATTCGTCGTCGGCCAGTCTGGAATCTCTTTCGCTGTGAGTGGAAAAGATATCCACCCATATTCCGGCGCTGCTGCATGAAGTACTCGAACTCATGCAGGTGCAATCAGCGGGGACCTATATTGATGCCACGTTTGGTCGCGGTGGCCACAGCCGCGCACTACTCGAACGGCTGGGCCCCGGCGCTCGACTCTTTGTGTTTGACCGTGATCCGCAGGCTATCGCCAGTGCGCGCGAATTCGCCCATGAGGACCTACGCGTGACGGTCGTGCACGCCGCCTTTTCTTCGATCGCGGACTGCGGTGCGCGAGAAGTTGATGGCATTCTGTTTGATCTTGGCATCTCCTCGCCACAGGTTGATGATGCGACGCGCGGCTTCAGCTTTCGTCACGACGGTCCTCTCGATATGCGCATGGACCCGCACCACGGTCAAAGTGTCGCAGAATGGATCGCGATTGCAGGCGAACAGGAAATTGCCGACGTACTCTGGCGTTTCGGTGATGAGCGCCGCTCACGTTTGATCGCCAAACGCGTGGTTGAAGCGCGTCGTGAAGCGCCGCTCGTCTCCACTCTGCAACTGGTCAAAATTGTACACTCATGTTTTCCTCATCACGGTGGGCGTATCGACAATGCGACGCGCACATTTCAAGCATTGCGGATTTTCATCAACGACGAATTGACAGAACTTGAACGCGCTCTCGACCACGCACTGCAAATGCTTCGCATCGGCGGTCGCATTCTGGTTATCGCCTTTCATTCCCTGGAAGACCGCTACGTCAAGCGCCACTTTCGTGAACTGGACGCGTTGGCACGCGCGCCTGCGATCGCAACAGACGCGCGCTTCCGCCTAATTGCACGTAAATCGATACAGGCCAGTGACGCTGAAATTGCCGCCAATCCGCGTGCGCGCAGCGCTCGCCTGCGAGCCGTGGAGCGTGTCGCTTGAAGACACTGCTCGTAGCCATACTCGCCGGATTCGTTACCTTTGCTTCAGCGGTAGAGTTAGTGCTGTCGCGGCATCAGAGTCGCCGCCTGTTTGTCGAGCTGCAGAGTCTCCATGAGGTCAAGCAGGGGCTCGATCAGGAATGGGGCCAATTGCTGCTGGAACAAGCAACCTGGGGCGCGGAACTTCGCGTCGAACAAATCGCCAATGACAAACTTGACATGGTCGTGCCGCCCCTGGGGCAGGTAGTGGAGCTGCAATGAGCCCGCGCGCAGAAAGCCACCGCGAACTCAAACTGCGACGCCGTATTGTGGTCGGCATGTTCATCGTCGGCGCCTTGGTGCTGTGCTGGCGTGGGCTCGATTTGCAAATCAACAAACGTGAATTTCTCCAGGGGCACGGCGATGCGCGCTACCTACGCGTGGAGCGCATCGATGCCAATCGCGGCATGATCCTTGACCGTAACGGTGAACCACTCGCGATCAGTACACCGACGCAATCGGCGTGGGTGCAACCGCGTCGCTTCGTCGAGTCCCGCGAAAAATGGCCAAAGCTGTGCAAAATCCTTGGTATTCCGCTTGATCAGCTGCAAACGCAAATCATGCCGCGCCTGGACAAAAAATTCGTTTATCTGCAGCGTCATTTGACACCGGACGAAGGTGATGCACTCAAGCACCTGGAAATTCCAGGCCTCCATCTCCAACAAGAGCAGCGCCGCTACTATCCGGCGGGGGAGGTGGCAGCGCACATCCTCGGTTTTACGAATGTTGACGATCAAGGTCAGGAAGGGGTCGAGCTCTCTTACGATCACATCCTCAAAGGCGAGCCCGGCCAGCGGCGGGTGATCAAGGACCGTATAGGGCGCGTCGTGGAAGATGTGGAGCGTCTGCGTGCCACGCGACCAGGGCGCAATGTTTATTTGAGTATTGACCAACGCATTCAGTACGCCGCTTATCGTGCACTGAAGATCGCTGTGCAGGAAAACGAAGCCCGCGCGGGCATGATGGTCGTCGTCGATCCACGCACGGGCGAAGTGCTGGCCTTGGCTAACCAGCCTTCGTTCAACCCCAATAATCGCGACAATTTAAGCAGCGAACGCTACCGCAATCGGGCGGTGACGGATCTCTTCGAGCCAGGTTCGACACTTAAACCGTTCACTTTGGCCGCGGCGCTTGAGACCGACCAATACAAGCCGGAATCTACGGTTGATACCTCGCCCGGTCGCTTCAAGATCGGCAAGGACACCGTGCGCGATATCAAGAATTACGGGTTGCTCGATCTTGGTGGCATCATTGAAAAATCGAGCAACGTCGGCGCGAGCAAGGTTGCGCTGTCGCTCGAACCAGAAGTGTTGTGGAAAGCATTTCGCGATTTCGGCTTTGGATCGATCTCCGAGATCGCGCTGCCAGGCGAGGGATATGGTCGCCTGAACGAATTTCGCAATTGGAGCGAAATCGAACACGCGACACTTGCATTCGGTTACGGACTATCGGTTACCGCCGCGCAACTGGCGCGTGCTTATACCGTACTGGCAAGCGATGGCTGGATGCAGCCGTTGAGCATCGTGCGCCTGGAAGAACAAGGTCCACGCACGCGCATCATCCGTGCTGAAACGGCCCAGCAGATTCGCCAGATGTTGACGCGCGTTATCACCAAGGGAACCGGTGCGTTGGCAGCGGTACCGGGCTACTCAGTGGCAGGCAAAACCGGCACGGTGCATAAATCGACCACCTCGGGTTACGCCGAGCATCGGTATCGTTCGCTGTTCGCTGGCATGATCCCGGCAGAGAATCCGCGTCTCGTAGCGGTCGTCATCATCGACGAGCCGCAACGCGGCGTATATTTTGGTGGCAAGGTTGCCGCACCGGTATTCGCCAGCGTGATGCGCGACGCCGTGCGTATTCTCAACATACCGCCCGATCAGCCCGTGCAAGCGACGCCAGAGGCCGTGTGGTTGGCCGCCAGTCATAACACTGATCGAGCAGCGGAGGCCACACAATGATGGCTACGACCGCGACACGTGGTGTGCCACTGTCGACCCTGCTGCAGGATATCGTCGCGGTGCCGGCCGTGGCCGATCGGCACATCGAAGACCTGACCCTGGATAGTCGTGAAGTGCATCCCGGCAGCTGCTTCGTCGCGCTCAGCGGTCACCAGGACGATGGCAGTCGCTATGCAGCGCAGGCCATCGCTCGCGGTGCGCTCGCAGTGGTGGCTGAACGCCCACTTGGTGATCTGCGGCTGGATGTTCCGGTGCTGCATAGCCCACATTTGCGCCAACATTTGGGCGTGCTGGCCAATCGTTTTTTTGATACACCATCGGCGGCCCTCAAGCTGTGTGCAGTCACAGGAACAAACGGCAAAACGACGGTCGCCCACTTGTTGACGCAGGCAGTAGTGCAGATGGGCGATGAGTCCGGTTATATCGGCACGCTCGGTGCCGGCGCGCTTGAACAACTCGCGCCACTCGCCAATACAACGCCCGACGTCATCACGATCAATCGCTGGCTGGCGAGCTGTCGCACGCGTGGTTGTGCGGTGGTTGCGCTAGAAGCCTCGTCTCACGCTTTGGCCCAACAGCGTCTCGACGGACTCACGATCAAGGCCGCAGCGTTTACCAACCTGGGTCACGATCATCTGGATTACCACCGGGATATCGATAGCTATGGGTCCGCCAAGCGACGCTTGTTCGCGCAGCCCGCACTGGGTGTGGCGGTGGTTAACATAGATGATATCTTCGGTGCCAAGCTAGCGCCTTCGCTACCGTCGAATCTTGCCGTCTGGACGTGTTCCTCCCACGCTGCACGCGCACGTCTGCGCGCTGACGATATCGTCGCTGCAACCACCGGCATGCAATTTACGATCGAGATTGACGGCTGGCGCCAGCGTATCAACAGCCGACTCGTTGGACGCTTCAACGTAGATAATTTGCTGATCGTCTGTGGGCTGCTACTCGCGGCCGGTTATAGCCGTGATGCGATAGTCGCGGTATTGCCGGCGCTGCGCGGCGTAACAGGTCGTGCCGAAGAATGCGGAGAAACCGCAAGTGGTGCCCGGGTATTCGTGGACTATGCTCATACCCCGGATAGCCTCGCCGCCATTCTCGCTACGCTGCGTGGCTTGGCGCCCCGTCGGATCGTGGTGGTGTTCGGCTGTGGTGGGGATCGAGACCGCAGCAAGCGACCGCTGATGGGTGCCATCGCCGAACGTGATGCAGACCGGTTGATAATTACAGCGGATAATCCACGCAACGAATCTGCCACCGATATCGCCGCTGAGATTTGTGCCGGCATGCGCAGGCCTTCGGCGGCGACGGTAACCATTGACCGCGGGCTTGCAATTCGTACGGCACTGGCAGAGGCCCAAGCGGGTGATTTTGTGCTGATTGCCGGTAAGGGCCACGAACGCACCCAGGAGTCTGCTGGCCAGATCACGCCGTTCAGCGATCATGCCGTGATCGCCCGCACCCTGGCCGGGTATCAGTGATGATCAGCATGGCACTCGCGACTGCTGCCGACGTCATTGAAGCGCGCATGTTTGGCGCTGACGCTCCATTCATTGGCGTGAGTACTGACACGCGTAATCTGGCAGCCGGGCAGTTATTTTTTGCGCTGCGCGGCCCCAATTTCGATGGCCACGATCATCTCGGTGACGCTGAAGAAGCAGGCGCCGCTGGTGCGGTGGTCGAGCGGCATGTGTCAAGCGCTTTACCGCAACTAGTTGTAAGCGATACGCGGCGCGCGCTGGGTGTGCTGGCAAGTCATTGGCGCATGCGCCACGCACTTCCAGTGCTGGCCGTTACCGGCAGTGCCGGCAAGACCACAGTCAAAGAAATGCTGGCGGCCATCATGCGCACGGGTGGTCCGGTGCTCGCGACCCGTGGCAATCTGAATAACGATATAGGCTTACCCTTGACGTTGTTTCAGCTCGACACCAGCCATTACGCCGCGGTGCTGGAAATGGGTGCCAATCATATCGGCGACGTCGCACTTCTGGCCGCTATCGCGCGCCCGCAGATCGGCGTGATCACGCTTTGTGCACCGTGTCACCTGGAAGGCTTCGGCAGCATTCAGGGCATCGCGCGTACCAAGGGCGAGCTATTTGCCGGGCTGGATCCCAACGGTACGGCCATCCTCAATAATGAAGACGAGCAGGCGCCGTTATGGCGTAAATTGGCAAGCGCGCGATCCATCGTAAGCTTCGGTGAGGGCGGTGATTTCAGCGCGCGTGACGTGCGTGCGACTACGCAAGGCAGTCGCTTTATTTTGTGCGCACCAACCGGTGAGATGGAGATCGTCATCCATCAGCGTGGTGCACACAATGTGCGCAACGCGCTCGCTGCGGCTGCAGCAGCTTACGCCGCTGGCGTATCGCTCGGTGATATCGCGCGTGGCTTGGCCACCGCCGATGCCGTGACGGGTCGCTTGCAGTATCGTGCTGGTGTGGCCGGCTGCCGTCTCATCGATGACACCTACAACGCCAATCCCGCTTCTCTCGCTGCCGCGTTGGATGTTTTGGGCGCTGAGCGTGAGCCTCGTTGGCTGGTGTTTGGAGACATGCGCGAACTGGGTCCGGACGCGGTGCAATACCACCGCGCCGTCGGCGCCCAGGCAGATGCCGCTGGCGTTTCCCGCATGTTCACTATCGGCGCACTTGCCGAGCACGCTGCAGAATGTTTCGCTGGCACGGTCATGCACAGCAGTGAGCACGACGGCCTGGTGGCGGCATTGCATACAGCGTTGAGTGCAGATTCGAACTCACCACCGACCATTCTGCTCAAGGGGTCGCGAGCCATGGCACTCGATCAGGTGGCAAGCGCACTCGCTGCCGGGAGCTCACCAGCATGTTGATGCTCGTCACTGAATGGTTGGCGAAGTATCACTCCGGCTTCGATGTGTTCCGCTATCTCACGCTGCGCACGATCCTGGGTGTTCTGACGGCCTTGTCTATCGCGTTGGTGGTCGGGCCCAAGATGATCAACTACCTGGGAAAGTTCCAAAGCCAACCGATTCGCGAAGATGGTCCGCAGTCACATTTTTCGAAAGCCGGTACCCCAACCATGGGAGGGCTTTTGATTCTGGTCTCGATTGCAGTCAGTACATTGTTGTGGAGCAATCTCACCAATCGTTTTGTGTGGATAGTGCTGCTCACAACCATTCTGTTTGGTGCCATCGGGTGGTATGACGATTATCTGAAGCTCGTGCGCCGCAATTCCAAGGGTCTGGCTGCGCGCTACAAGATGGTATGGCAGTCCTTG
>JANOXY010000162.1:0-2616 GCA_031418675.1 Pseudomonadota bacterium | reverse complement strand
CAACACGCCGGCCACATCAGCATCGACCATCAGCTGGATGACCACAGCCACACCGACGTCGAGATGGGCGATACCCTGGGTATGACGATAGGAGGTCGCGCGCGCGGTCCACAATGACGCCCAGCAACGTTTGAGTGCGACGACGATGCCGTCCAGGGTCTGGACGTCCAGGTAGGTGTCATGTTGGCCCGCGAACGACGCATCGGGAAGATCTTCGGCGGTGGCCGACGAGCGAACCGCGACCCGCACGTCGTCACCGAGGGCGCGATAGTGCTGTTCGATTTCCGCACGCAGAGTCGGCGGCAGGGTGCCCTGTTCAACCAGCGTGCGCAGTTGTTGCGCACGCCTATCGAGCTCGTCGAGGTCATCGTACTGAAGACCGTTCGCGATGGCCGCGATCTTGTCCTCGAGCGCGTTCTCCGCGATGAACGCACTATAGGCGGCGGTTGTGAGCGTAAATCCCGCTGGCACCGGAAAGCCGGCCTGCACCAGGTGCGCGAGACTCGCGCCTTTGCCGCCAACCACCTCGAGGTCAGTGGCCCGCGCGTCATCGAACTCTAGTATCAAGGACATTCGTCCGTTCCTTGTATTGGATCACGTGTCGGGTCAATGGCGGACAGGCGGCAGTGCGGGTCCGCGTGCGCGCGCGAGATCGGGGCTCACAGCATCGCGCGCGAACGCAACCACGAGGCCCTGATCGCCGGCGACAGGCCACGCAGATCCGGCGCGCCGCCCCTCACGAAGTCCTCCCATAAACGCCGCGCCACCGAGCGGTCTATGGTTACGTTCATGTTGGACACGATGAACTCCACGTGCAGCTGCTGAATAAGTCGTGGTGGCCGACGACTGTAATGGACTGCCGAACAGAGTCGCAAGTTGAACACTGCGTTCAGCGTCGATGGTGCATTGCACTTATGGTGCCCGTGCATGATAAGGACAGTGTTCCCTACCCAAAGCAGTAGCCGCGTTACCCACTGCTTGGCGGCCCCTGGCGCGGCGCTATGATGCCGCTACGAGCGCCACATCCTGCCGAGGGACATACCATGAGATACGCCATCTTCTACAGCTTCCAGGCACCGGCTGAGTTCGGTGTCACGCCGCAACAGGTTTATGCCGAAGCGCTCGATCAGATCCAATACGCGGACGAGCTCGGTATTCATCAGGTGTGGCTGACCGAACATCACTTTCTCGACGATGCTTATTGTCCTTCACCGATGATCGCCGCCGCCGCGATCGCAGGCCGCACGCGCCGCATCCGCATCGGTCAGGGCGTGGTATTGCTGCCGTTTTACGGCCATCCGCTGAAACTTGCCGAAGACGCTGCTGTGCTCGATGTATTGTCCGGCGGTCGTTTCGAACTGGGTATCGGCCGCGGCTACCGCCCGCACGAGTTCGACGGTTTCGGCATGAACATCAAACAACGCAAGTCGATGACCGATGAAGGCATAGACATTCTGCGTCTGGCCTGGCAAGGCGAAAAATTCAGCTTCGATGGCAAGCATTACAAGGTCAAGGACGCACGCCTGACCCCGCTGCCCGTACAACGACCGATGCCCCTGTGGTCGGGTGCCGCGACCGCAACTTCACGTCGACAAGTGGCCGAACGGGGCATGCCGCTGCTGGTTTCACTGATCACCAACCTTGCCGAGACCTGCGCGGAGTTTGGTGACTACAGCGCCTCACTGCGCGCCTGTGGCCGCGATCCGGCGTTGTTTCCGCGCGCACTGATCCGCGAGTTTTATGTGGCCGACGATCAGGCGCGTGCCTGGACCGAAGTCAAACCCTATTTCCTGCACATCTATCGCAAGGTTTACTGCCCACCATGGTTGGGTTTCTACGACGACAATCCTGACGGTTCGCGGCGCCTGGTGACCGATCCCAACGACGCCTATTTTGAGTCGGAGAATTACCGTCGTGATCGCCACATCATCGGCGACCCCGAATTCTGTGCGCGCGAGCTGCGCCGCTTCAAGGACGACGCCGGTATCGATCTCATGATCCTGCGCATGCAGTTCCCGGGTCAGCCCCACGCGCAGGTCATGCGTTCGCTTGAACTGCTGGTGAAGGAAGTCATGCCGCGTGTCGAAGCAGGTGTGTGAGCAGCGTCGGCGCAGGTGCACGATATTTGGCCTCGCGCCTGGCTTGAGTCCAGAATTGAGTGATGTCAGCGCAAAACCAGGCCCGGCGCAAACCCCTGTGCCATATCGCCGGACACGTCGGCTAGGGCTTCCTGCGCAAGATGAACAGCGCGCCATTCGACGAATAGGATCAAGTGCCTTCAACTTCGGCAATTCTCGTCACGCCCTGTAGGTGCGAATTTATTCGCACATTCAAAGCCCGCGTGTTGTGTTAGAGCAGGCAATTTAGTGTGCGAATAAATTCGCACCTACAGGGCGCTGGGTCGCGACGGAGCAATCGATCTGACTGACGATATTTGTGAAAGTCCGTGGTCGGACGCCAGACGAGACGCAGTCTTCATGCTGCGCGAATAGGACTAGGCCCGCTGCGCAAGATGAACAGCGCGCCGTTCAATGAATAGGGCCGGGTGCCTTCAACTTCGGCAATTCCCGTCACGCCCTGTAGGTGCGAATTTATTCGCACATTCAAAGCCCGCGT
>JANOXY010000161.1:0-14206 GCA_031418675.1 Pseudomonadota bacterium | reverse complement strand
GGAAGGGCAATCTGCCCGTGATCATCTGGTAGAACATCACACCGAGCGAGAACAGGTCAGAACGCCCATCGACCTTCTTGCCTGACAACTGCTCGGGCGACATGTAAGACGGGGTGCCCAGCACCATGCCCGTCTTGGTCTTGCTCGAATCGGTGATCCGCGCGATGCCGAAGTCAGTGAGCTTGACCTGTTTGGATTCCGGCTCATACATGATGTTGGCGGGCTTGATGTCGCGATGCACAACGCTATGTTTATGGGCGTAGTCGAGCGCCATTGCAGCCTTGAAGATGATGCCCATTACCGTTGGCAGCGGCAGCAGAGTGTCGGGCTTGGTGTAGCGCGCGAGGTCGTGCCCGGCCAGGAACTCCATGGCGATATAAGCCAGATCGTGCTCTTCGCCGACGTCGTAAATCCTGACGATGTTGGGTTGATCCAGTCGTCCAGCGGTTTCGGCTTCACGAAAGAAACGTTCTTTGACCTCGTTCAGCTCACTCGGGTCAAATTCCTGGGATAAAGCCATGGTCTTGATGGCTACCACGCGGTTGATCTTGGGATCTTTACCAAGGTAGACCACGCCCATCGCACCCTTACCGAGTTCTTTGTCGATCTCGTAACGGCCGAGCATGGGTTTGGAAATGCTGCCGTCCAGCAACATGGTGCTGGCAGCATTGGCTGCAGCAGCCGAGCCGCCAATGATGACGGTGTCGTTCAATTGTTTGGCGCGATTGACCTTGTTCTTGATGTCGCGGAAGTTTGGGTCTTTCGCAGCGATGTATTCGTAGGCCGCCCCGGCTTTGTTGAATTGGCGCTTGCGCTCGAAATCACTGGCCAAGGTATAGATCGCTTCAAGCAATCCCTCGTCTACCGGGCAACGCCGAAAATATTCCATGGCCAGATCCAGCTGGCCTTGCTGCTGGTACTGCAGGGCGAGCTGTTTGTTGCTCTGGGCGGAATCGATGTCGAGGCGCCGTTTGCTCGCTTCGGTCACTAGGAAACGCTTGGTAGTGAGCAGCACGTGTCCAACGACCAATAGGGTTGCCGGCCCCATGAGTTTGAGCCAGATGGCCTGTGAAGCCATTAAACCGATTTCCGTCGCGAATACCACGCCAACGAGGCCAAGACTGAGTAGCGCCGCGAGCCCGGCGCCGAGCTTGGGTAACACCGTTATCAGATAACCGGCGATCAAAAGAATGGCCAACAGCTCGACGAGCGAAGCCCAAGAAGGTGATATGAAAAATGCTTCGTTCAGGATACTGGCGACCGTATGCGCCATGATAAGCACGGGGCCGCTAACGTCGCCCAACGGCGTGTAGAGGGTGCTGCCGACCCCAAACGCTGTCGCGCCGATCAGGACTATCTTGTCCTTGAAATTTTCCATGGGCACGGCGCCCTGTTGCACGTCGTAGAACGAGTAAACGTCAAACGGTGGGCGCTCGTTCTCCCGTTTACCATAAAAGTAGGTGTTCATGGTCAGGTCGTACGCGGTCTTGATCTTGAGCTTACCCAGCTGAACGCTATCACCCAGGTTGACCTTGATGTCCTCGGCCTTGAGGTTGTGGTAGGCAGCGGCCACCATCAACGACTGTGAGGGGTAGTAGGCTCCGTAATACTCGATAACCAGGGGCTCGAAACGGATGCCGCCGTCAACGTCTGGCGGATTAAGCAGGTGCCCGATGCCGCGGGCCGTTTCGCCAACGACGGCAATGGGTGAGTTGGCGAGCACAGTCTGTATGGGCATCGGGAACTCGCCGCTAGGATCGACGACGTTGTCTTCGCTAATGGCATTGCGCAGCACGTAATCTGGCAGCGCTTTATCTGGTTTGCCGACCTGCTCACCCGGCGTGAATTGCATGGCGAGCACCACGTTGCCGGCGGATTTGAGAGAGGTGCCGAGCACGCCGTCGGTATCAAGCGCGAGTTCGGCTTCGTCGAATTTCGTGGTCAATGCATCGACTGCGACACCCGCTTGCGCCAGCTTGTCGCTTTCTGTCCTGAATTCCCGTATCCAATCGAGTCCCGCTGGGACCTCAGGTTCTGAATAGAAGATGGTTGCACCAATAGTCTTGGCGCCGGCTTGCGCGAGTTTATCAATCATCCCCGCGTGAATTTTGCGCGACCAGGGCCAGCGCCCGATATTCTGGATGCTCTTGTCATCGATGGCGACGACCACCACTTTGTCGCCTGGGTCACGCGACGACACCCTTACACCAAGGTCGTAGGCGTCGCGCTCTATGCTCTCCAGAAGTGGCGCTCGACCCCACCAGGCGATAAAAAAAACGAAGGATAGGGCTGCGCCGACGAACCAGTCGGATTTCCAGAACGCTTTATTCATCCGGTAATCAGGCCTAGCGGGTCTCGAAGACCTGTCATGGTACCTTCCTTTGTGTCGCAAAAATAGGCAGATAGCGCCGCGTTTGAAAACTGGTCGCAGGAGTCGATGACCGCTCGGCCCGCGATTCCGACGGTGCGTTTGTTTACGCGGCCTTCAATAACTGCGCTCTCGCCTCGGGCAGTGTTGTGCTAGAGGTAATTCCCATGCTGGACGGTGCGCGTCCGGCTGCGCCCGAATGTGCTGGTCCGTTTACGTTGTTTCACCTCGTTCCGTTTAGCGCTTCGTAGGGTTTCGAGGGCCGCGTGTTCCCTTGTGAAGCCTTCGAGAGCCTCATTTTTGCGTCTTAATATTTCGCCTGGGTCGGCCGGACCAGTTGCCCGGGCACCGGCGACGCACAGTACCAGCGTCATGCAGGCCATTTCAGCTCAATTACCCCGAGGGGGCGTATCACTCGACCAAGCCGGGCAGGTATCGGCCAGATTTGCCCCAGTGCTACGCGTACCTGAAGCAGGCCGAGAGCTGGATCTGGGCTAGGAGAATTTCCCGTGTCGGTCCGTGCCGCGTCCGTTCATAGCCCCGTATTTCGGATCAATCCATTGAAAAATAGAAGAAAATGGCCTTTCGGGCTGAGTACTGAAGTGATTTGGCTCGGCGCGGGCGCCATGGCCTACTTAACTGCAGGTGCGCCCTCAGCAACGCACCGGTCGTCGCCACGGATGGCATGCTCCCACTTCCCAACCAGGTGTGCGGGCTAAGACGGCGGATCAGGGATCGTCCACGGATGGGCGGCCCCTGATCCACTTTCAATCGGAACAGGTGGGCCAGACGTGAGCTTTGCAGCCTGGCCGTTAAGTTCAGCGCTCGAGAAGCTCGAGCTTGGCGGGTTTGCCTTTCCACTCGTCGGCGTCGTCGGCTGCGTCTTTCATCTCGCTGATGACCGGCCACTGCTGGGCCAGCTCGGCGTTTAACGCCAGGTATTGTTGTTCGTCGTCGGTCAGGTCGTCCTCCGATTTGATCGCCTCAGCCGGGCATTCCGGCTCGCATAGCGTGCAATCGATGCACTCGTCCGGGTCAATCACGAGCATATTTGGGCCCTCGTGAAAACAATCGACCGGGCACACCTCGACACAATCTGTGTACTTGCACTTGATACAGTTTTCTACAACAACAAACGTCATGGCTGCTCTTCGTCAAAATCTGGAGGCGGGCATTATATCTGTCGGCAGCGTGGAGCCAAACACTTCATGACTTGTCGAGTAGGGCGCGCAGTCGATACAACGTTTCCAGGGCTTCGCGCGGTGTCAGCGCGTCCGGATCCACGGCGATCAAGGCTTCGAGTGCAGGATGGGGGCGGTCGAACAATGGCAATTGTGGGAGCTCGTCGCCAGTTTGCTGTGGATGACGCTGCTCCAGAGTGCGCAACAAGGCACGGGCGCGCGTGATGACCGTCGCCGGTACGCCCGCCCGGCGCGCCACGGCGATTCCGAAACTGCGATCGGCTGGTCCTTCGCTGACGCTATGCATGAACACGACTTCCTCGCCATGTTCTACCGCATCGAGTCTAACGTTCGCCACCGTTGCCACTTCATCGGCAAGCGCAGTCAGCTCGAAGTAATGGGTCGCAAACAGCGTAAAAGCACGGTTGTGCGCGGCCAGGTGCTCGGCGGCTGCCCAGGCCAGGGACATACCGTCGTAAGTGCTCGTGCCACGCCCGATCTCATCAATGATGACCAGGCTCGCGGCGCTGGCGTGGTGGAGGATGTAGGCCGTTTCGGCCATCTCGACCATGAACGTGCTTTGGCCGCCAGCCAGATTGTCTGCGGCACCAATGCGCGAATAAATGGCGTCGATGGGGCCCATGACAGCGGACTGCGCCGGCACAAAGCTGCCGATGTGCGCGAGCAGGGTGATGAGCGCGGCCTGGCGCATATAGGTCGATTTTCCGCCCATATTGGGGCCAGTGATCAGCAGCAGGCGGCGTGTGTCATTGAGTTCCAGATCGTTGGCAACAAAGGGCGCGCGCTGAAAATGCTCCACCAGCGGGTGACGTCCGGCACGGATGGCGAGCCTGGGTTCAGCACAGAAACTCGGCGCACACAGCTGCAGTGTCTCGGCGCGCTCAGCGAAACTGGCGAGCACATCCAATTCCGCCAGCGCGGCGCTGGTGTCCTGCAAGACCGGGATGTCGGGTAACAGGGTGACGAGTAGACTTTCGTAGAGTTCCCGTTCCCGGCGTAGAGCGCGATCAGCGGCCGTCAGGATGTGGGTCTCGAAGCCCTTCAGTTCCGGCGTGATATAGCGCTCCACCCCCTTGAGGGTCTGACGGCGGGTGTAGTCGGCGGGGGCGCGCTCAGCCTGGGCCCGAATAATTTCGATGTAATAACCGTGCACTCTGTTGTAGCCGACTTTGAGATTGGCGATGCCGCTGCGTTCGCGCTCCCGCTGCTCAAGGGCAATCAGATAAGCGTCAGCATCGGCGCTGGCGTTGCGCAGCTCGTCCAACTGCGTGTCGTAACCGGGCGCCAGTACACCACCGTCGCGAATGAGATGGGCCGGTGACTCGAGCAAGGCGCGCTCGAGCAGGGCGCAGGTGTGCGGTAGTTCGTCCACTCGCCCGCGCAGGCCATCAAGGTGCGGACTAAGATCGACCAGTATCAGATCACGTACCGTGGGCAGCACCACGAGGGCGTCCCGCAGGCGGGCCAGATCCCGTGGTCTAGCGGTGCCGAGCGCGACCCGCGTAACAACGCGTTCGATGTCGTGGACCTGACGCAGTGCTGTACGCAAAGCGCCTAGGTCATGGCGGGCGATCAACATTGTGACGGCCTGTTGGCGCAGGCGCAGCACGTGGTGGTCACGCACCGGCCGTTGCAGCCAGCGTCTGAGCAGCCGGCCACCCATGGCGGTGCGAGTCGAATCGAACAGGGTGACCAGGGTGTGGGCGTCCTGACCCGACAGTGCCTGGGTGATCTCGAGATTGCGGCGGGTTGCGGGGTCGAGATGCAGCGCGTCTTGCGGGTGTTCGACCGCCATGCTGAGCACGTGGCTGAGCGCACCACCGTGCATTTCCTGACAATAGACCAGCACTGCGCCCGCCGCCGCGATGGCGGTATTCAGATCAGCGCAGCCGTAGCCGTGCAAATCGGCGACCCCAAACTGCTGGCACAGCTTGCGGCGCGCGGCAGCGCCATCGAAGCGCCAGGCCGGCAGGCGCCGTGCGCGAGTCGCCCAAGCCGACGGCAGGCGCTCATGCTGCTCGTCGCAAACCAGTAGTTCTGCCGGTTGCAGGCGTTCGAGTTCCGCCTCGAGCGCGGCGCGATCGGCGGTTTCGCACACCAGGAAGCGCCCGGCGCTGAGGTCCAACCACGCCAGCCCAGCCTGCTCGCCGGTGAGCACCAAGGCGGCGATCAAGGTGTCGTGGCGAGCTTCTAGCAATGATTCATCGGTGACCGTGCCCGGCGTGAGAATGCGCGTGACTTTGCGTGCGACGGGCCCGCGTGATTCGGACGGGTCACCGATTTGTTCGCATATCGCGACTGATTCGCCCAGCTTCAACAAGCGCACCAGATAGGGATCGGCGGCGTGGAACGGCACGCCAGCCATGGGGATCGGTTGACCCTCGCTGGTACCTCGCGCGGTTAAGGTCAAATCCAGCAGCTGGGCAACACGCTTGGCATCGTCGAAAAACAGCTCGTAGAAGTCGCCCATGCGATAGAACAGCAGGGTATTGGGATGCTCGGCCTTGATGCCGAGGTACTGCTGCATGACGGGCGAATTGGCGGCTTTATCGGTGGCCATGATGTGGATAATCGGCTGCGGTTGGCGGCGCGGCGGGCCAACAATGTCCTGGGAAAATCGCAGTCGCGCACTCACGACTGAACACCGCTATGGTAGCGCCTGCCGCACAGTCGCACGACCAAAGGCCTTGAAATCGGAGGCCTGCGCCCATAGTTTGCCGGCCTCACCCCGCGACCCACAGAGGACAGTCATGGCGCTCGATACAGCCAAAGAACAACGGGGCTTCCAGTCGGAAGTCAGCCAATTACTCGATCTCGTGATCAATTCCTTGTACAGCAACCGCGAGATCTTTCTACGCGAGTTGGTGTCCAACGCCGCCGATGCGGCCGACAAGCTGCGCTTTGCGGCGCTATCCGATGACAGCCTCTACGAGGGTGATGCCGAACTCGCTGTCGAAATCGAATTCAGTGAGGCCGACGGCACTATCACCGTACGTGACAATGGCATAGGCATGACGCGCGACGAGGCGGTCGAGAATCTCGGCACCATCGCCAAGTCCGGCACCCGCGAGTTCTTTGGCAAGTTGTCCGGTGACGCACGTCAGGATTCGCAACTCATCGGCCAGTTCGGCGTGGGCTTCTACGCCGGCTTCATCGTCGCCGACAAAGTCACTGTCACCTCGCGCAAAGCGGGACTCACACCGCAGCAAGGTGTGCGCTGGGAATCCGACGGCAAAGGAGAATTTTCGGTCGAAACCGTGCTGGCCCCTAAGCGTGGTACCGAAATCGTCCTTCACCTGAAGGAGGACGCCAAAGACCTGGCAAACAGCTATCGGCTGCGTGAAATAGCCAAACGCTACTCCGACCACATCTCCATACCGATCAAGATGCCCACGAGCGGTGAGGAAAAAGGCTGGGAGACCATCAATCAAGCCACCGCGCTGTGGCGTCGGTCGAAAAACGAAATCACCGATGAGGAATATAAGGGCTTCTACAAGCACGTTTCCCACGACTTCAGCGACCCGACCAGCTGGCTGCATTCCAAGGTCGAGGGCAAAAACGAATACACCACGCTGTTTTATCTGCCCGCCCGCGCGCCTTTCGATCTCTGGGACCGTGAGGTCAAACATGGCGTGAAGCTGTATGTGCAACGGGTGTTCATCATGGACGATGCGGAAAAACTCATGCCGCGTTATCTGCGCTTTGTGCGCGGCGTGATTGATACCAACGATCTGCCGCTCAACGTGTCGCGCGAAATCCTGCAGCACAACAAAACCCTGGAAACAATCCGCAGCGCATCGGTCAAAAAAGTGCTGGGCATGATCGAGTCCTTGGCCGAGGGTGACGACTACGCCAAGTTCTGGGAGGCCTTTGGCCGGGTCTTGAAAGAAGGCGTGATCGAAGATTTCGCCAATCGCGAGCGCATCGCCAAGCTGCTGCGTTTTGCCAGTACCCATAACGACACCGATAGTGCAGATGTGAGTTTGGCGACCTATTTAGGTCGCATGAAAGCTGACCAGGACGCGATCTACTACATCGTCGCCGAAGGTTTTTCGACGGCGCGCAACAGCCCGCACCTGGAGTATTTCCGCAAAGCGGGGATAGAAGTGCTGCTGATGCATGACCCGATAGACGAGTGGCTGGTTACCCACCTCGGCGAGTTTGAGGGCAAAACACTGAAGTCGGTGGTGCACGCCGACATCAAGCCCGCTGCCGATCAGGAAGCCGAAACGCCAGACGATGAAGCATCCAGTCCGCTCTTGAAGCGCATCAAAGCCGCGCTGGAGGCGCGGGTCGAGGACGTCAAGCGCAGCCAGCGTCTGACCAGCTCACCGGCCTGTCTGGTCTCGGCTCAAGAGGCCATGAGTGCCAATCTCGAACGCATGTTGAAGGCTGCCGGGCAAGACGTGCCGGCGAGCAAACGCATCCTTGAGTTGAACGTCGAACATCCGATGATCAAGTTCATGGATCACATGCAGGATGAGCAGCAGTTTGGCAACTGGGCGAGCCTGCTGTTCGAGCAATCGATCCTGGCTGAAGGCGGTAAGCTCGATGACCCGGCCGGCTTCGTTAAACGCATGAACGACGTGGTGCTTGAACTGGCCGCTACGCGTGGTTAGAGCCGCAGCGCGGCCCGTTTCGCCGCGTGCCTTGATCGCCAGCGCAGCGCGGCGCTTTCGGCGCGCGGGTTTGTTTTTTGGTCACGGCACTGACAACGCTGTGGACGAGGCGGCCTTCCTGGTATTGCACGCGCTGGGATTACCACCGGATGCCGCCGACGATGTGCTCGATATGCCCTTGGATGCGGCCCGTTGTGCTAGCGCTGAAAACCTGCTGGCTTTGCGCATGGAGCGGCGCTGTCCGGCGGCCTACCTCACCCAGCGCATGTGGTTTGCCGGCCATGAGTTTTATGTGGACGAACGTGTGCTTGTGCCGCGTTCACCGCTTGCGGAGCTGATCAATACACGCTTCGCACCGTGGCTGCGGGCTGAGCGGGTAACACGTATCCTCGATATCGGTACCGGTAGCGGCTGTATCGCACTGGCCTGTGCGCTGGCGTTTCCTGCAGCTGCGGTCGACGCGACGGATTTGAGTCTTGACGCCCTGGCCGTTGCTGCCATCAACCGCGCCCGCCATGGGCTCGATAATCGTGTGCGGCTGATCGAGGCCAATCTGTTTCCTGTCGATGGCGCGCACTACGACCTCATCGTCAGCAATCCACCCTATGTTCCCGCCTCACGGATGCACGAACTGCCCCAGGAGTATCTCAAAGAACCCGCCATGGCTTTGGTCGCGGGGGACGAAGGTTTTGCTTGTGTTGATGGCATCCTGGCCGGCGCCGCCGGGATGCTCGCACCTCACGGTGTGCTGGTGGTGGAAGTCGGCGAGATCGCCGCCGCCATTGACCAGCGTTACAGCCACTTGCCACTGACCTGGATCGAGTTCGAGCACGGTGGCGAAGGGGTGTTTGTGATCAGTCGTGAAGATCTGATAACTGCGCGCTGAGTTCACCGCTCGCGATTCCCCCACAACGGGTCTGTGACGCGCTTTTGCCTGTTAGAATGCCCATATGGCCGGTAACACGATTGGAAAACTGTTTTCGCTGAGCACCGCGGGCGAAAGCCACGGCCCGGCTTACGTCGGCATAGTTGATGGGTGCCCGCCGGGCCTGGAACTGTGTGAAGCCGATCTCCAGCGCGATCTGGATCGACGCAAACCAGGTCAGTCTCGTCATACCACCCAACGTCGCGAAGACGACCAGGTGAAGATCCTGTCAGGCGTGTTCGAAGGGCGCACCACCGGCACGCCCATTGGCCTGTTGATCGAGAACACCGATCAGAAATCCAAGGACTATTCCAATATCCAGGACAAATTCCGTCCCGGACATGCTGACTACACCTATATCCAGAAATACGGCGTGCGCGACTATCGCGGTGGCGGCCGTTCGTCGGCGCGGGAAACCTGCATGCGGGTCGCGGCCGGTGCCATCGCAAAAAAATATCTCGGGCAGTCTTGCGGTGTGAAAGTAGCCGGTTATCTCGCTCAGTTGGGGCCAATTCGTCTTGCCTGTGAAGATTTAAACGCTGCCGATAACAATCCGTTTTTTTGTGCCGAGCCCGCGCGTGTGCCCGAACTTGAGTCCTATATGGACGCGCTGCGCAAGGAAGGGGATTCGATCGGTGCGCGCGTAACCGTCATCGCCAGCGGCTTGGCGCCCGGTTGGGGTGAGCCAGTGTTTGACCGCCTCGACGCGGATCTCGCCAAAGCTTTAATGAGCATCAACGCGGTACGCGCGGTCGAGATCGGCGACGGTTTTGCCGTTGTGGAACAAAAAGGTAGCGCCCATCGTGACGCCATGTCACCCCATGGTTTCGCCAGCAACCATGCCGGCGGCATTCTGGGTGGGATCTCCACCGGTCAGGACATCATCGCCAGTATCGCGTTGAAACCTACTTCCAGCATTCGTCTCGACGGCGAGACCATCGATATCGACGGTACAGCCACCTCGATAGCTACCCTGGGACGCCATGATCCTTGTGTTGGGATCCGCGCGGTACCCATCGCCGAAGCCATGGTTGCGTTGGTCTTGCTCGATCATCTGCTGCGACAACGGGGGCAGAATGCTGACGTCGCTGCACGCACGCCGGTCATCACCCGCGACTCGCGCGCCTGAGCAACCATGACCTCGCGCGAGCCTGACCTCAGCGACGTGCGCGCAAGCATTGCCGACGCGGTGATCGGTGAGATCGCGGCCCGCGTCAGCGCGGCCGCAAGGGCTGGCACTGCGCTGCAGATCCGCGGTGGTGGCAGCAAAGCGTTTTATGGCCGTAGTGTGCAAGGCGAGCTGCTCGATACCCGCGCTTGTGCAGGCATTGTGGCTTACGAACCAACCGAACTGGTCATGACTGCCCGTGCGGGCACACCGTTGCTGGAGATCGAAGCGGCGCTGGCGGCTCATGATCAGATGCTCGGTTTCGAACCACCTTATTTTGGCGGCGGTGCTACCTTGGGCGGGGTGGTTGCGTGCGGCCTATCCGGGCCTGCGCGTCCCTACCACGGCGCGGTGCGGGATTTTGTATTGGGCGTTGAATTGCTCGATGGTCGTGGCGAACTGCTGCGGTTTGGCGGACAGGTCATGAAAAATGTGGCGGGCTTCGATGTCTCGCGCTTGCTCGCGGGTTCACTGGGATCGCTGGGTGTCATTGTGCAAGCCTCGATGCGGGTAATCCCATCACCCCGTCGGCAATGCACGCTGGAATGGCAGCTGCCGTCAGCTAGCGCCCGCGAGCGCATGGCGGCCCTGGCCCAGGCGCCGTGGCCCATTACGGGCCTCAGCTACGACGGAGGCATACTGCGACTGCGCGCCGCCGGCAGCGCGGAGGCCGTGGCCCATGGCATAACGCAACTCGCCCCCGACAATGTGGTCGAGGACGACACCCATTGGCGCGCACTGCGCGATCTGCAACTTCCTTTTTTTGTCGACGACCAGCGTCCGCTATGGCGCTTGAGCGTGCCACCTGGCGCACCGGATCCCGCAGGCCATGGCCCGCTGTTACTGGATTGGGGCGGCGCTCAGCGCTGGCTGCATGCAGCGGCAGATGATCTGTCGCTACGGGATTATGCGGCTGCACTCGGTGGACATGCGAGCTGTTTTTCAGGGTCCGATACGCCCTTCGCGGAGCCGGCCGCGCCGCTGCGCCAGCTCATGCAGCGTGTGAAACTCGCACTCGACCCGCAGGGCATATTCAATCCCGGTCGTCTTTACCACTGGTTGTAGAACGTCGTGCGTAGCCTCCTCAACGATACATTGCGCGATGACGTGGTCGCCACCGAAGCCGCTTCCATTGTGCGTAGCTGCGTGCACTGCGGTTTCTGCAACGCCACTTGTCCCACCTATCAGCTAACCGGCGATGAGCTCGATGGCCCGCGGGGACGCATCTATCTCATGAAGTCATGGCTGGAAGCCGACGCCGCAGGTGCGACCACCCAAAGTCATCTGGATCGCTGTCTCGGCTGTCGCAGTTGCGAGACCACCTGTCCGTCGGGTGTACAGTATGGACGACTGCTCGATTTGGTCCGGCCGCGGGTGCATGCGGCAGCCGGCCTTTCGTCCCTGCAACGCTTTGTTCGGGCATTGCTTGTTGCGGTAATCCCTTACCCGCGGCGCTGGCGGGCGATGGTCGTAGTAGGGCGCTGGCTGAGGCCGGTATTACCCGCGATGGTGACGCGCTTATATCGTCTGTCCGATCCGCCACCGGCATTCAAAGCAAGTCCTCGTGTGCGGCGCGTCCTGCTGCTCGGTGGCTGCGCCCAAGCGGTGTTGAATCCCAGCATCGATGTCGCAGCTGAGCGCGTGTTCGATCGACTGGGTATTACCCTGGAACGACACCCTGGTGTTGGGTGTTGTGGCGCATTGCCCTATCACTTGGGTGACGAGCCAGTGGCGGTTCGCATCGCCAAAGCCAATATCGATGCGTGGTGGCCGGCAATCGAGGCCGGTGCCGAGGCGGTCATGGCGACTTCCTCTGGCTGTGGTGTGCAGTTGCGCGATTACGCTCAATTGCTGAGCGCACATCCAGACTACGCCGCACGCGCAGCGCGGGTTGTGGCCCTGGTGCGCGATCCGATAGAGCTGGTCGACGGCGAGCAGTTGCGTGCTCATGTAAACGGCCGAGGGCAGCGTGTTGTAGTGCAGACACCCTGCACGCTGCAACACGGCCAGCGCCTTGGAGGGCGGGTCGAACCGCTGTTGCGATCCTTGGGTTGGGATGTTCAGCCGGTCGCCGATGGCCACTTGTGCTGCGGCTCGGCGGGCAGTTATTCGCTCCTGCAGCCGGCTATGGCCGGCGAATTGCGCACCCGTAAGCTGGCGCATCTGATGAAGAACGACCCCGCCACCATAATCACGGCCAATATCGGCTGTCAGCTGCATTTGGCAGCGCGGGCTGCGGTCCCTGTGCAGCACTGGCTGGAGACGGTCGCGGCAGCGCTGGATTGAGTCTAGCTGTTGGCGGTCGCGACCACTTGGGCCGCGACGCGAGCAAAGGGGATAGCTGGCCTAGTAGACGCGTAGAACCGCGCCGCTGCCTTGGTCTTCGATGTAGTCCTCGTAACCATCACCGGGCGGATTGCCATCGTAGATGTCATATTCGCGCTGCTGACGCCAAGCTTCACGGACGAAGGTGTAGGGGTCGAGCGCCGCCTGATCACGAATGCGAGAGGCGTCGAGCAAATTGGCGCGCGTGTTAACGGCGCTGACGACTCCGGCCGGAATGGTCACCACCGACGCGATATAGGTCAGCGGGTTCAGTAATAGACTCATCACGGGCGAAGGCGCATCACGCACTGAGCTTGGCCCCATTAACGGCAGCATGAGATAGGCCCCTTCTTTGGCGCCCCATTTGCCGAAGGTCTGCCCCAAATCTTCGTTATTGCGCTTCAGTCCCATGGTTGTTGCCGGGTCGAACAGACCGCCGATGCCGATGGTGCTGTTAACGAGGAAACGCCCGGAGTCGTGCGCTGTCTGGCCGAACTTACCCTGCAACAAGTCGTTTGCGATGGTGTCCAGATAGCCACTGTTGTCGAAGAAATTTGTGATGCCATTGCGCACTGGGTCTGGTGTGTATTGCGCGTATTTTTTCGCCACAGGTTCGACGAACTTCTTGTCCAGTGTGTCATTGAACGAATAAACCTTACGGTTTACGTTTTCGTAGGGGTCGCCACTATCTTTGGTGGCGTCGCTTGACGCGCATCCGGCGAGGGCAAGCAGGACGAGGGTCGCAGCAAGCAGGCGCGACGATGCACTGAACTCAGTCATGTTAGAAGTTCCGCAGGCTTGGAAAAATCAGTATGAATATTGCCACATTCGTTGTTGATCCGCACTACGACCGACGCCCAACCAACTACGGATCCTTACTCATTTCGACAGTCTTCTTTTCGAGGCGGTTGATCAGGGAATCAAAGCCTTCGTTCTTGATAACGGCCGTATAGTCGGCGCGCTTGAGCGACAGGTCTGAAACACCTTGGGCGACTACGTTCATGATGCGCCAGCCATCGTTGCTGGGGCGCAACAAATAATTGAGCGTCACGGGTTCGTTTTTGGCCGGGCGCAGGGTGGTGCGCACGATCAGTGCTTCATGATCAGCTTCGCTCCCTTCGGTCTGAAATTTTTCGCCCGAAAAGCTCGAGAAGTTGCTGGCGTAGGTTGCCACGCTGAGTTTCTTGAAGGCACTGGTGAAGCGGGCTTTCTGGTCATCGCTGGCATTTTTCCAGTAGCGACCGGTCACGATCCGACAAATCGATTCAAAATCGAAGCTGCTCTCCAGCACCGGCGCCAGCAGTTCTGCCCTGCCCTTGAAGCCAAGCTGGGCACCACCGTTCATGGCCACCAGCAGCGACTCGTGAAGTTTCTCCACGACCGCTTTAGCCGCGCTGTCATCGGCAGCGCGGCTAAAGCCGGAAATCAGCATGACCGCAGTGATCAAGGCTACTTTCAATGCATTCATTTCGCTTCATCCTTTTGGGCCGCGCGGCGCGCGCCGGAGCGGGGCCAGGGGGCAAATGGTGTGCTTCGTTGTGCTCGGGCTAATGCACGATCGAAGTTTGTACGAATCCAGTCGACGGCGCTGTCCGATAC